>JAAZDN010000079.1 GCA_012512805.1 Erysipelothrix sp.
ACTTCATACACTACTTTTGTGTTGCTGAGTATCCAACTGTGCTTCGATTTAAAAACATCTTGGACCGGTGTATTTGAATAACTAATTAGGTAAAGATTATTGTCTATTTTTTGAATATCCCACGCATCAGTATTGTCAGAGTAATCAGTATTTTTAACATTATTAATCATTATTATGGCTTCATTGTATGTTATATCTTGAGAATAAGGCTCATTGTTCTTTGGCCATATGTTTATCAATATTATTAATATGACACTAATAATTATCCCTATTATTGATTTGTTCTTCACTATTCACTCCTCGTTTCACATTATACGTGTATATTATAGCATATGTCTCCTTTAATGTGAAAGCGATATTGAGCTAATAAAAAAGAAGCTTTGCTTCTTATTTAATTTCGATAATTTTTACGTCGTAACTCTCGTCAACATCAACACTAACAACGTCATTGACCATTTTTCCAAGAATGGCTTGGGCAATTGGTGCTTCGTTTGATAACTTTCCATTGAGTGGGTCAGCTTCTACAGATCCAACGATTGAGTATGTTACTTCTTCATTTAATTGCATATCTAATACTTTTACTGTTGATCCAAGTCGAACAGCCTTTGAAGTTCCTGATGTCTCATTATTAATAAGGACAGCATTTCTTATCATGTTTTCAAGTTCGCTAATACGTGCTTCAACGCGTGCTTGACGATCACGTGCTGCATCATAGTCAGCGTTTTCTGATAAGTCCCCTTGCTCACGAGCAGCCTTAAGTTCTTCAATTACTTCTTTACGTACAACATGTATTAAGTTGTTACGTTCATCATTTAGTTTGTCTAACCCTTCTTGGGTTACGTGTACTTTTTCGTTCATTTTAATTACTCCTTTTACTTTAATCTATTCTATAATGTTCTTGACGTTTAGAATACTTGATATCTTCGTAACAATCAAGTCAATTGCTACACTGTTCTCACTACCGTGGGGTACAATCACATCAGCATATCGTTTTGATGGCTCAACAAATTGTTCATGCATTCTTTTTACGGTGTTTTGATATTGTGTTACGACATTATCAACACTACGATCACGTTCTTTAATATCACGCATTAAACGTCTGATAAAACGAACATCTGCATCGGTATCAACAAAGATCTTAATATCTAATAAATTACGGACCGCCTTATCTTCTAGTACAAACAATCCTTCTAATATAATAACTTCTGCAGGATGCACTATTTCTGTTTCAGTGGAACGTGTATGATGCGCAAAATCGTAGATTGGTTTTTCTACGGCCCTAAAGTTTAATAACTCATGCACCTGTACAATGAGAAAGTCATTGTCAAAGGCAAGTGGATGATCATAGTTTGTTTTAAGTCGTTCTTCAAACGGTAGGTGATCTTGATTACGGTAGTAGTCATCTTGACGAATCACTTGTACCGACTTTATTTCTTGAAAGGTTTCATATATTTTTTGTGAAATCGAGGTTTTGCCAGAAGCACTTCCCCCCGCAATTCCAATTACTAATGGTTTTTTCATGTTTAAGGCCTCAAATATTTGTTCACGTTTGCGTTGTGTTCTTCAAACGTTTTAGCATAATAAATTGTGTTGTCTCCATATACATCTGCTATGAAATATAGATAATCAGTCGCCTTAGGTTTTAAGGTTGCGATGATGGATCCTTCACCTGGATTTAAAATCGGACCGATCGGTATACCACTGTATAAATACGTATTAAAGGGTGAATCAATGTTTATATTTGTTTCACATTCTTGCCAATTTGTATATTCATAAAGTGAATAACAGACAGTAACACTTGATTGTAATTTCATATTCAAATCTAAGCGGTTATACCAAATCCCCGCAATAATTTGATCGTGTTCAAAGTCACCGGACTCATACTGTGTTATTGAAGCAAGCGTAAAGATTTCATGAATAGAGTATTTACTTGCTAAAAAATCAGCACGATGCTCATTAAATATCTTATTGGTTTGATTTAATAAGACGCGGGTAACATCTTGTGCTGTCGCATCAACATAGAAATTATATGTATTTGGTGCTAAGTATCCTTCAAGATATACACGAAGATTTTGATTTAAAATATCGTCTGTTAAAAACTCATACTCACTGATCATTTCTTTAATAAACGTCTCATCACTCCAAAGCGTTAACAATTCATCTTCACTAACTAAGAGCTTACTTGATAATGTCTTCGCCATGTCTTTAGCCCAGCTACCAGGAATGAGTGTAATGGTAACATCATTTTTTACGATGTTATCTTGATTTTGTAAGTCAGTAAATATCTCACCTACTGATTTTGAGCGATCCAGTTGAAAATTTCCCGCAATAAATTGTGGTTTCGCAATAAAGCGACCATAAAATTTCGCAATGTCTGCGGATTTAATAATATCCTCAGCTTCTAAGGCTTTTGTAATTGTCGTTAAATTATCATCAGCATTTACCAGAAAGAGGACAATATCACTCTCTTTACTCATAGGTTTTAATTGTTGATTTAAATAAAATCCACTCGCTCCCATGATCAGTAACAAGACAATGAATAAACTTAGAATCTTATGCTTCTTTTTCATCCTGCTCATCCTCGAAAGCTCCTAATACTTCTTCTACCATATCCCATTCTTCCGGATCTTCAATGGGTATTAAATTATTATCATCATCATACTTTGATGCGAAAACTTCTCCATTTTGATTTTTAGGATCTAAGTACACAGCATAGCTTGATCCATCATTATCAAAGGTAAATAAAAGTTGCATTTCAATTTCGTTGCCTAATTCATCTGAAACAAAGAATGTATTATCCATATTTTTCCTCTTTCTTTTAAAAAGGGACGAAGTCCCCTTAAAGTTTACTATCTAAATAACTTTGCAGTATGACTACTGCCGCAACTTGATCAATAAGACCCTTGCGTTTTTTACGAGACACATTTTGAGCAATGAGTGATTGTTTAGCGGTCTTTGTTGAGAGGCGTTCATCCCATAAAATAACTTTATATCCCTTTTCTTCTAGTAGTATCTTAAAATCATTCGAAATTTCACCACGAATTCCAATATCACCGTTCATATGTTTGGGTAGACCTAAGACAATTGCTTCAACATCATATTTCTGAATTAAATCTGTAACAAGATGCAAGGCCTGTTGATAATCATTTTCTTGGAAAAAGATTGTGGTTTCAACACTCGCAACCAGTTTTAATAAATCACTCTTTGCGACACCTACCGTCTTACTACCTAAGTCTAAACCAATTAATCGTTGCATGTATTCTCTAAATAAAATCGAACTAATTCTTCAATGACATCTGCACGATCAACGGTTTGAACAATGCTTCGTGCATTATTATGACTAGAGATATATGCTGGGTCATTAGAAATGAGATAGCCGGCAATTTGATTAACGGAATTATAACCACGTTGTTCTAATGAATCGTTAACCTTTTTAACAACTAGTTTTATCGTATCACGTTTAATATCCTCTGATGCAAACGCTTTTGTTTCTGTTAAGTGTTTTGACATAAAATACCTCCTTAAGGTCTATTATAAACTATCTACCACTTTTTTAAAAGATTCATAGCCCACTAATAACGGCATTTATCTCATTTTCTAAATTTGAAGCATCTTTACCACCAGATTGGGCAAAATCAGGACGTCCGCCCCCATTACCACCTGTTGCTTGAGCAAGTGTTTTCGCTATTTGACCCGCGTTGATGCCTTGCTTATTCAAATCTTTATCACATCCAACAACAAAGACGACTTTATTATTGGCAGTTGTTGCTAAAATGATGAGCGTTTCACTCAACTCATTACGAAGATTATCAACTAAATATTTTAAATCATCTGCAGAATAATCAGCATAGATCGCTGAGATCGTTTTAACATTTCCACTCACAACTTTATTTTTTAATACTTCGACTTCAATTGACAGTTTAATTTTTGCTAATTCATCAATTTCAGTTTTTAAAGTTCTATTTTCATTCATTAAATCTTCAAGCTTATCTATAAGTTGTCCACTTTGTTTTACTGAAACTGTTTCTTGAACATCCGCAAGGAAGTTTTCAAGTTGAACGACTTCATCATATACATTTTGTGCAGTTGTAAAGCTAAGACGACGCACACCACTACCGACAGATTCTTCACTTAAGATTTTGAAGATTCCAATTTCCGCAATATTTCCTACGTGAGTACCACCACATAATTCTTTTGAGAAGTCTCCCATTGTTACCACACGAACAACATCACCATATTTCTCATCAAAGAGTGCCATTGCTCCACTTGCCTTCGCATCCGCAATCCCCATGTATTCAACATCAACGTTTGCAGCATAGTCAATCATAGCATTCACCTTAGTTTCGATCGTTTTAATTTGATCATCACTCATCTTTTCAAAGTGTGAGAAGTCAAGACGTGCATATTTACCATTTACAAAGGATCCTGCTTGTGCAACATGACTTCCGAGTGTTTCAATAAGGGCTGCATGCACTAAGTGAATGGATGAGTGATTACGTTTTGTATGTTCACGGTTTAAATGATCAACACTCAACTCAACCGTATCATTTATCTTTATTTCAACCGTTGCATCCACCAAGCTTAAAGGTTGACCATTTGGTGCTTTAACCGTATCAATGACTTTAATGTCATGACCATTAATTACTAAACGTCCAAAGTCTCCTGCCTGTCCACCACTCTCAGCATAAAATGGTGTTGTATCGAAGATCACATTACATCTTCCACTTGCTTTTTCAACACGTTCTCCATCTTTAAAGATCGCAATAATCTTACTTGTTGTTGTTAACGTTTCATAGCCTACAAAGGTTGATGCTTCACTAAATTCTAATAAGTCCTTGGATTGACTTCCCATTGAATCCATCGTTTTACGTGCATCACGTGCTCGCTCTTTTTGTGCTTGCATGTTTGCTTTGAAGCCTTCCATGTCAACACTGTATCCTGTTTCAAGGGCAATTTCTTCGGTGAGTTCAATTGGAAATCCAAAGGTATCGTATAGTTTAAAGGCTACATCACCTGATAATTGTTTATCTTTACTCTCATTTAAAGCTGATTTTAAGAGTTCTTCTCCATCATGGAGCGTTGCACTGAAGCGTTCTTCTTCAGCTTTAATCATTGTTTCAACATAGTCTAAGCGCTCATGTAAGTTCGGATAGAAGTCTCCCATTGATTGCGCAACTGTTTTCGCAACCTTATATAAGTAGGCATCATTAATACCAATTTTTTTACTATGGCGAACTGCTCTTCTCAATAGGCGTCTTAAAACGTAGCCACGACCTTCATTCGCAAACATTGCACCATCACTTAAGGCAAAGACGATCGTACGAATATGATCACTAATAATCTTAAAGGATTCAGCTTCACTACCTTCGTATTTTTCAGTTGCATAACTTTCAATCGTATGAATAATGTCTTGGAAAATATCAATATCAAAGTTTGTTGGAACATCTTGAACAATACATGCTAAACGTTCAAGTCCCATCCCTGTATCAATATTCTTTTGTGGTAATTCTAAATATTCACTACGTGGTACACCAGGTTTCGCATCATATTGACTAAAGACGACGTTCCATACTTCAAGATAACGATCATTATCAAGTTCTTCAAAGAACAATCTTTCTCCAATATGTTCTGGATCATATTTTTCACCACGATCATAGAAAATCTCACTGTTTGGTCCACTTGGTCCTTCTCCAATTTCCCAATAGTTTCCATCTGTTTTTAAAATACGTTTAGGATCTAACTTAATAACTTCAGTCCAAATACGGTAGGCTTCAGTATCATCGGTATGAATAGATACATACATTTTTTCAACTTCCATTCCTATATAGTCAACTGATGTTAAAAACTCCCATGCAAATTGAATCGCTTCTTCTTTAAAATAGTCGCCAATTGAAAAGTTTCCTAACATTTCAAAGAAGGTATGGTGACGTGCTGTCTTCCCTACATTTTCAATATCGTTTGTACGAATTGACTTTTGGGCATTTGTAATACGACGATTAGCCGGGATAACGGAACCATCAAAGTACTTTTTAAGTGCCGCAACACCACTATTTACCCATAATAAGGTTGGATCATCGTGCGGTACTAAACTTGCTCCAGGTTCAATCATATGGTCCTGTGCTTTAAAATACTCTAAAAATAACTGTCTAATCTCACTTGTCGATAACTTTTTCATAATTTCTCCTCCAATAAAAAAACGTCAAGCCAAAAGTGAATCATCACGGTACCATCTTGGCGGACGCTTAATTTTCTGTAACGCAGTTATGCGGAAACTTTAGTTTCACTCAAAAGTAGCTTCAGTAGTTGTAAATCATAAGTTGCACCAACCCTTATGTCTCTAACAATTACAAATTACTTACTCATCTTTATCTTCGTTTATGCTGTAATTATAACATATAAATACACTTATGGTCACTAAAATAAACCATTATTTAAAAAGGTAATCAATCAAGTACCTTCTCATTGTTTATTTTTGATTTCTTTTTTTTAGTGTGAGTAAGACTGCACTCATTCCATCTGTAATTGAACCATACAATAATGTATAATTTGAAATACCTGTACGTGGAACATTGGAGTGTTGTGGTAATGAATCAACCGGAGGTACTTCTACTGGATTTTCTACAACCACATTGTATGTATTTGTGATGACATTATCCACTATTTTCTTATCATACTCTTCAAGTAACGTAAGCTCATCCACAGAATACATATATGCCTTCCCCATTACATCTGTGCGTGGTAAGTTAGTCCATGTCTATTCTAGCTCACCACCAACAAGTGTAATTGGATCTAAGTAGGCCATGCCATCTTGATACAGTTGAATTTCAATATCGGGATGAGTACTTGGACCATTAATCCATTCTTTTTCGACAGTATAATCCATTTTTAAACGTTCATTGTATATTGTTTTTATGATGCCATCTTGATTGTAGGCAAAGCTAAATTCTTAACTATCATTTTCTTCAACAATTGGAGTTGTTTTATAACCACTTGGTGTCGCGGTTTCAACAATACGATAATCACTAGTTGCTAATCGATCAAATATCACAATACCTTCAAGATCAGTACTTCGAATGACAGTATTATCTAAGTTTACATAGTCAATATATTCATTTGTTAGTGCATCTAATTTTTGTCATTTAAAGGGAACATTCGCAATGGGCGTATTTGTATCAAAATCCTTTTTAAGAATTTTAAGTGCGCCATTTACAATCGCATCTGCGGATGCACCGGTTCCATCATAGTTTACTGTAAGCTCATTGGATACATAATCTGCTATATCTGTTTTAATCGAATATTGATTATCAAATACACCGTTTCTTAAAGGAGTTGCCTTTAAACTGACGGCGTACATATCAAATATTTTCTCAGGATTATTGTCCCAATAATGTTCAATCATAATGTCTGTTAAGTCTTGGTTCTACATCTGTTAAGTTGCTGTATATTCGATTCACTTCACCAAAAAAGACAGATCTTAAGCTTGCTCGACTTGATGCTACAATATTACTAAAATCAAAATCACTTGCTTTAAACCCTTTAAAATCCACAATGACACGGTGGCCATTGTAAATACCTACCATAGGTTCACTTGATGTTAAAACCATTGTTTCAAAATCAGCATAGCTCATCTCACTTGAATGAACTTCGATTCCATTAAAGGTTCCCCCATTTCCAATGGTGTACGCTGTTCTGTTTGCTTTCCACGTTGAATAGGTCGATGTTTTTGGATTCGTCAATCCCGTCGGCATAGAAAATGCTCCAAATACTCGCACATCACTTAATTGAAGTAATAAATCCTCATCAAGATCATCATAGAAAACGGCTTCATTGTATGTTGTGCGAATGCCATCATTAAATCGCTTTGCGTCGTTTCCTTTTCATAAGACATTACGATATTCAACTTTACGATCTTCAGGGAATAAATATCCTGATTTTTGTGCATTGCTCATCGATGTATATTCCGGAAGTGTTGTGTAGTTCGTTACTCTTGCAGTGATACTATATGATGTTGTTGGTGTTTTCGCTACTCCACTGCGCGCCGTATTTATAGATGCAAATGTATTAAATGAAAGATTAACTAAATTATCATAATTCACAACTGTACTATTAAAGGTAATGACAACATATGCTTTTGTCCCCTCACGTACAATATTGCATGAGCCGATGCTTACATTTGATCCTTCAACTTCTGCATAAAATGGGAATTGTGTTGAATTGTTCTCAAATTCATACGACCCAACTTCACCTAGGGGCAGTTCAAATCTAATTTTGCTATCAGCAGTAATGCCTAAGGCCGCAATATCAAATAAGTACCACGTAATTTTACTCTCAATATTTGTTAATAATACTATTAAATCACATCATTAAGAAGCATGTTATCTTCAACTCTTACCTTTTGATTTCCTCCACTTTTATTCGTTGATGTGACTGAAACCTTATAGTCATTAATTTCTATAAATTCATCTTGAGTATCTGCAATTACAGCGTAAAAACTTGTAAGTACTAATACTAGAGATGTTAGTATAACTAAAAATCTATTTTTCATAACCTTTCCTCCCATTTCGTATTCTTCACTATATAAGTGTTATCAACACTTTTAATACCATAAAGAACACTTAAAGTATATATTAACTTCATATATAGGCAAATTTCACAAAGATGGGTGAGAAATGTTATGCTTTACACGATGCGTTGTGTTTTCATATTTTTATTTAGAAAGAATATATGCTGATACAGTTAATCACATGTTAATGCATTTAAAAACCAACCTCTTCAGATTGGTTATTCGTTTTATAATTTATCAGGACTTGGTAATGTTTCATTATGACTGTTAATCGTAATTGTTTCTATCGTTAACGGTTTTAATGGTTCTCCACTATTTGATGCGTATTCATTGTTGATGACATCTACCACATCTTCTCCACTGATCATATTACCAAAGGCAGCATAATCTTCATTCATTCGTTTCATGTTTGCTGCATCATAGTCTCCGGTTACAATATAAAATTGACTTCCTGCACTATCGCGTGCCATTGAGCGGGCAAAGGCAATTGCTCCCTTATCGTGTTGTGTTTGATTGTCAACGCGGTTGTTTGCGAATTCACCTTTTATGGTATATCCTGGTCCACCCATTCCTGTACCTGTTGGATCTCCACCTTGTGCAACAAAGTTACGAATAATACGGTGCATGCTTAAGCCATCATAGTAGCCGTTATTTGCAAGTTCACAAAAGTTGTATACAGATTGTGGTGCTTGGTCTACTCTTAATTCAAATTGGATTTCTCCAACATTTTCAAATTTTATCGTTGCGATTGGATTTTTATTCATTTCTATTCCTTCTTTCTAAAAGTTTACATAACCTGTTCTTACTGATAATAAGACTTCTATCATATCATAATAATTTTTTTCCTTGGCATAATCAAGGGCCGTTTTGCGATACTTATCGACAAGTCCAGAATTCGCTTTTGCATTTAACAGTTCGCGAACGATGTCTTGATACACTTTACTACCATCCGTTAGGGCAATCGCTTCAATAAGGGCCGTGTATCCAAAATTATTTTGGTGATCCACATCTTCTTTTTGTGCTGCTAAGATCAGCTTCACATTTTCTAAGTGTCCTTTTTCAGAAGCAGGTATTAAGGCATTTCCACCAAAGCGATTAAAGATTGTATAATCAATATCCGCATGCTCAAGCATATACGCTAAGATTTCAGTTTTACCCTCAGCTCCTGCATAGAGATAAGGACTATCTAATTGTTGATCCTGTACATTTACATTAGCACCTAAATCAATGAGACGTTTTGCTTCTTTTACATCATCATTTTTAATTGCAACTAACAGTTCACTTTCGCCATTTTCATTTATACTCTCAATATATTTTGCCACTCTATTCTCCTTCTCTACTTCACTTCATTTTTAACGCTTTCGATATCATCCATACTGACTTTGTATGTCTACATGGTTGATGTCGATTATTTTTGTCTGATTCTATTCTATCATTGGTTGAACATTGTATACTGTTTTAGACTTTCACTAAGACTACTTAAGCGAATGTGATCATCTGCCTTTGATATGCGCTCTAAGAATAAACTTTGACTTCCAACTAAGAGTAAATTCTTTTTAGAGCGGGTAATCGCTGTATATAAGAGACGTTTTCTTAGCATGTAACTGGCACTGTTTACAATTGGGATGATCACTATTGGATACTCACTTCCCTGTGCCTTATGGATTGAAATACAATAGGCATACGTTAAATAACTTAACAGTTCATCATGATATTCAACGATATTGCCTTCAAAGTCCACAGTAATTCGAACATCATTTTTATTTGAATCATCAATTTCAATGATAAAGCCAATATCACCATTTGAAACATCCAAATCAATTAAGTTTTTGAGTTGAAGGACCTTATCGCCCTCACGAAAATTGTGATAGCCATACTTAAAATCCTTCTTATCAGGATGGGCTGGATTAATGAGCTGTTGTATCTTTTTATTCAGTATATTAATGCCACTTGCATTTTTATACATTGGCGCTAACAGTTGAATATCATTAATACTGTAGCCATAGTTAATGTACTGTTCAACAATCTGTAATATTAAATGGTCAACATGATCATTTGGTGTTTCAAAGAAGCGTACATCATCCTCAAAACGAATGGCATCATAGTTACTCTTCACAATATCATCGGCTAAATATATAACACTTGAGCCATCTTTTTGACGATATATCGTTTCAAGCTTTACAACGGGTATCAAATCACTCTGGATAAGATCTCGTAAGACAGCTCCAGGTAGTACCGATGGCAGCTGATTTTCATCTCCGACAATTAAAATCTTCTTCACATTGGCACAGGCCTCTAAAAGACGTGCAAACAGCCATTGATCGACCATTGAAAACTCATCGATGACTAAAATATCAATGTCTAAGGGTTCTTCATAATTATACTTGAATGTGTTATTGTCTAAATCCCATTTTAAAAGACTGTGGATCGTAAAGGCTTCCGTACCGCTTAACTCGCCTAAGCGTTTCGCAGCCCGCCCTGTTGGTGCTGTCAGTCCAATGCGTATTGTTGGATATAATTCCTTGTATATTTGAACCATTGCATTGATAATCGTCGTCTTACCCGTTCCAGGTCCTCCTGTTAAAATTGAAAGATCAGAGTGCATAAAAGTTTTTATTGCGGCTTTTTGACTTTCATCATACGTAATGTTAATGGACTGTTCAATATTTTGTAACAAAGTTTCTAATTTCTTGTCACTGGGCTTATCTAAGGATTGATTGGGGAAGCTATGGATAACACTGGTGATAATCTGTTCACTGTCAAACTGTGTGTGATGATAGACCTTATCGCCTTCTAACATTAACATGCGACGTTTTTGTACCTCTAAAAAGGCATCGATAAAATTATAGTCACTATATTTTTTCTCAAAGTCTTTTTGTAAAAGATCTAAATAAACATAGGTATCACCATTTCGTGCCATATGTTCGAGAACATTGTTAATAAGTATCGCTTCAGCACGATGATGACTCTTAAGGTCAAAGCCCATATTTATTGCGAGTTTTTCACAGGTTTTAAAACCAATACCCGAAATCTCTTCCATTAATTGATAAGGATTGTTTGTAACAATTTCAATGGTATTTTTTGTATACTTCTTTTCAATTTTCATAATTTGATTGATGCTTAAGCCAAAGCTCACAAAATAATTGACGATGGCATCAAAGTCATGACTACTGTTGTTTATGCCCGATAAGAGTGATTCCTTTTGTTTATCGCTTATACTGATCGAATTGATGATTGATGGATCATCCTTAATCTTTTGGATTAAGTCATCACCTAAAGCATCGTATATAACTCCTGCACTTTTCTTTCCTATACTTGGGAATAATGTGCTGCTTAAAAAGCGGATGAGTGATGCTTCATCGGATGGTTTTACCTTTTCAACATTCTCAAATTTAAACTGTTGACCATAGGTAGTATGATCGGTATAGTCTCCATATAAATGATAGTTTTGATCGTAGTCAATATCTTTAATATAGCCCACGACAATCATTTCATCAAAGAGCGGTGAGTCGACGCTAAAACTTGCGACGGTATAATAATTCTGTTCATTATAAAAAATCACTCGCTCAAAATAGCCAGTGATTTTTTCATGCTTAGGCATTCAGTGTCTCACTTAAACGCGTACTTATAGCTTTATTCATAATGTATGCATCATCGATAACACCACCACCAATGACAACACCCTCTTCTGTGTAGAAGACGGCTTCTTGTCCAGGGGTAATTGCCGCAATCGGTTGATCAAATTTTACAAGTACATCCTCACCTTGTTTGTAAAGGCTAACGATGTTATCAGCTTGACGGTATCTAAATTTCGCATGAACCTTTTGTCCATCTTCAACATCTAAGAACCAATTTAAATTAGTAATGAGTGCTGAGTCTGCATAGAGCCAACTGTTTTCGTCAACATTTGAAACATACAGTTCATTCTTCACAACATCTTTTCCGACAACAAACCATGGTCCTTTGTTTCCACCAATACGAAGACCTTTTCTTTGTCCAATCGTATAGTAGAGTACACCATCATGAGATCCTAAAACTTCTTTAGATGAGACATCAATAATTTCACCTGATTTTGCTGGGATATAATTTTTTAAGAATTCTTTAAAATCACGTTCCCCAATAAAGCAAATTCCAGTTGAATCTTTTTTCTTAGCAATCGATAGTTCAATTTCAAGTGCTATTTCACGAATTTCACCCTTTGTGTATTTCCCCAGTGGAAATAAAACTTCATTTAAAACACTCTTATCAACTTGTGATAAGAAATACGTTTGATCCTTATTATCATCTTCTGCCTTTGCCATTACTTTTTCACCATTGAGGTCAATAACTTGTGCATAGTGACCGGTTGCTAAATAATCAAAACCGAGTTCTTTAGCATAGTCATAAAATGATTTAAACTTAATATGTTTATTACAAAGAATATCAGGGTTTGGTGTTCTTCCTTTTTTATATTCTTCAATGAATGCTGAAAAGACGTTATCCCAATATTCTTTTACAAAGTCAATGCGTAAAATTGGAATATCTAAGGTATTCGCAACACGAACTGCATCTTGATAATCTACTTCCTGTGGACAGATTGCATCCATAATTGTAGGGTTTCCCATAATATCTTGGTTTGCTAGGGAGTCCCAGTTACGCATAAAACATCCAGTTACATCGTAACCTTCCTTTTTCAACAAATAAGCAGCGACGCCTGAATCGACGCCGCCGGATAGACCTAATAATACTTTTTTCTTACTATTCTTCGACACTTTATCATTCCTCTTTTCGCCAGTGTCCACAATACGGATAGTGTACACAATCTGGTGGACAACTATCTGCTGCGATTTCTTGGACCTTTCGTGGCAAAAACATTTCTATTTCCTCTTCATCATACCCTATTTGGAAGTTTTTGTTACTAACAATGATTGGGCGACGAAGTACTGTTGGATTTGTTTGAATAAATCTGATGAGTTCATTAATCGTCATATTCTCAATATCTACGCCAGATTCTCTAATAATTTTAGAACGGGTACTGATAATATCACTCGTTCCATTCTCACTTCTTTGAATTAAGTGCTTAAGCTCAACTTCATTAAGAGGCAAGGTAATAATATTTTTTTCGATGTATTCCAACTCATGACCATGTAAAAATTTCTTGACTTTTCGACACGAGGCGCAACCTGGTGATGTATATAGTACTATCAAAATACCACCTCCATTAACTGATTAACTATTCATATTATAACAAATGACCTGCTTTTATGCTAGACAAATTTTTGAATCTTACTTATAATTGAATAACAGTGTTAAGCACATAGGAGTGAAGTACGATGAAAAAAATGTTAAGTGGAATTAAACCAACGGGAGAATTACATCTTGGAAATTATATTGGTGCCTTACGTAATTTTGTGAAGTATCAAGATGACTATGATGTCAATGTTTTTATCGCGAATCTGCATACAATTACCTTTCCCCAAGACCCTGAAGAAATTAATAAATATTTACACGATGCAATTGGACTTTATCTTGCCTGTGGTCTTGATAAAGATCGTGCGACAATCTTTCTTCAATCTGATGTATTAGAACATGCTAACCTCGGTTTTATTTTAGCATGTCATACATATGAGGGTGAACTTGATCGAATGACACAATACAAAGACCGCAAAAGTAAGGGAGCTGAAGGCCTAAGTGCTGGCTTCTACACCTACCCTAGTTTAATGGCTGCCGATATCCTTATTCATGATGCAGACTTTGTACCGGTTGGTGATGATCAAAAACAACATGTTGAGCTTACTCGTGACTTAGCACAACGTATGAACAATCGCTATGGAAAATTGTTCAATGTACCCGAGCCATTAATTCAAAAAGTTGGAGCTCGAATTATGGATCTTCAAGATCCAACTCGTAAAATGAGTAAATCTGATCAATCCGATAAGGGATGCATCTACTTATTAGACAGTGTAAAATCTGCACGTAAGAAAATTATGAGTGCTCAAACGGATAGTTTAGCTCAAGTAAAATATGATGTTGAAAATCAACCCGGCATTAGTAATCTCTTAACTATTTATGCTTCAATAGCTGATGTGAGTATTGAAGATGCTGAAGCGAAGTTTAAAGATTATCGCTATGGAGATTTTAAGAAGGCTGTTGCTGACGTCGTTGTAGCATTACTTGAGGACATTCAAGGTAAGTTCAATGATATTGTTCAAACTGATATTATTAGTGAGACTTTAGCAAGTGGTAAAGCAAAGGCTCAAGCCTATGCTTCTAAGAAATTAAAACTTGTGAACGAAACACTCGGTATTCATATTTAAAGATATAATTACATCATCAAAAATATATGGCATTTAAACGTATATACCTATTAAAAAAGCGATCTGTGATCGCTTTTTCTATTATTCAAAGGGTTTAACGTAGAAGTTACCGGTTACCTTATCAACCTTTGATTCTGTGATAAAGGAGTGTGGATCAATACTTGCGGCCATCTTACGAATGTTTGCGGCCTCATTACCTCCGACTACCATATAAAGAATGTATTGTTCTGATTGTCCGTATTTTCCTGTTGCTGAGTATTGTGTAATACCACGACGAGAAATGCCAAAGATTGCCTTACTCACTTCATCCGGTAATTTTGTGATAATCGTAATGCCCATTAAATGATAACGATCATGGAAGGCATTCACAACCTGTGTGTTTGTAAACTGGTAGAGTAGTGAATAGAGTGCCGGTTCAAAGGAGAATAAGACGCCTGAAATAAAGAGCATCGCACTGTTAAATAGTAAGACATAGTTCCACACAGAACGACCATAGCGTTGACTAAAGTAAATTGCGATAAAGTCCGTACCACCTGAACATGCATCTGCTTTTAAGGCAAGAAGTGTTCCACTTGCTTGTACGACCCCACCAAAGACACAGACAAGTAACATATCATTTGTAAAGGTCATATCCGGTATGATTGACGTAAAGAAACTGACGAGCATGACATTAATAATCGATAATATTGTGAACTTACGACCAATAAAGCGATAGACGATAACAGCCGGTACCATATTTAACACAAGATATACGACTGAGAATGATATTTTAATATTAAAGTATTCCAAACCAACACGCGAGATGAGTGTTGCGACCCCTGTAAATCCTGAGGGAACAAGATGATTGCTTGCAACAAAGATTTTAAAACCAATGGCTGTCACTAATGCACCTAATGTTACTAAAAATAATTTCTTTACATCACTACGATGCCATACAATTTTACTGTTCATTACCTTCCACCTTATCTTCTAAATCGACAGCCATGATGTCTTCAAAGCGTCTTCTTATTTTTTGTGTTGTTATTGTTAATTTATTCATGTCTTCATACACTGTTTGATAGCTTTTCGAAAGTGCCTCACTACGAATGCTGAAGCGTTCAAATTCAAGGGCTAACTTCGAAAATTCATCTTGCATAATATGCAAGGTTTCACTTTGCTGAATGTTTAATAAGACAGCCTTTAATGTTGTGATATAAGCCATCATCGTTGATGGTGAGACAACGTAAACATGTTTTGAATACGCATATTGAACAAGATCATCATGCTTACCATAGAACTCAGCAAATATGGCCTCACTTGGAACAAACAGAAAGGCTATTTCAGCCGTTTCATTCTTAATGATATACTTATCACTAATTGCATTCAAATGGTTCTTTACATCACGTTTAAACTGGGATTGTGCCTGCATTTGATCAGACTTCGCAAGCTGATCATCATACATCCTTAAATAGTTTTCCAGTGGAAACTTTGCATCAATGACAATCATCCCCATTGCTTTTGGACCAAAGATTACCGCATCGGCTCGCGTGTTATTACTCAGTTGATATTGTTGTTGATACAATTGTTTATTAAGACCAAAGGCATTTTCAAGTAGGCTATACAGTTCAACCTCACCATATTGTCCACGTAAACTTTTGTTTGTTAAAATCTTTTGAAGATCAACAATTTGATGGGATATTGTATCTAAACTTTTCTGTGTCACCGTTAGTGCTACTACTTGTTTAGACACTTCATTAAAGGCTTCCATCTGACGTTTAGTATCACTCATTAAATGACTTAAGACTTCTTGATTTGCTGATTGTAATTGTTGAGTATGCATATGATTAAAGGTATTTAAGTCACCTTTAACATCTCGCATTACATTAAAGCGGAGTTCTGCGAGTTGTTGATTCATTGAATTAATTGTGGACAGCGACTCTTGATTTCCAGCGTTCAATATTGATTTCATACGAAAATGTTGAAATGTCAGCACAATTAAAAATAGAATTATTAAACCGATCATCAAAACCATTAAGATTGAATCTTGCATTTTATCACCAACCTTATTCATTATAACAAGTTAAAGTCTTTAAAGCACTAATAAATGATTGTTTATACAATGTAAACGGTTATAAAAAAATAGTGTCTTTCGACACTATATGTATTCGCATACTCCATCTTCACAGATTTGATTTTCCCATTGTTTCATCAGTTCAGAAGCACGATAATCTATTGCTTCAAGACTAATTTGAATGGATGCATTTTCTTCAGCAAGATGATCTACAATTGCCACATCACGTGCTGGATATGGATTTTTAAAATACATCTTGAAGATGTCATCCAACGCTTCTAAGTTCAACTTGTCTGTGCCATATACTTGCACCTTAACGACATAACTTAAATCAAGTTTTATTGTTTTTAAATAATCATTAATTTTGTTTAGAATACTGTGTGTTTGTTCACTAAAGCTTGGATTTTCATCTAAATGATCAGCCATCATCGCTGAAACATAAACATTGTCTCCTACCTTGAGTACCTTAGAGAACGTATTTTTGAAGTCATCTTCTGGATCGATCGTAATAGACCTTTTCATAAACGATCCCCTTTCATAGCATGTAAAAGTTATGCTTAACCTTAATATGTATTATCATTATAGAACAGTTTCAATTTTGAGCAACTGTTTTAATCTCAATTCTAATAATTATCGTGTATCTTCTTTTTCTTGGCGTAACATTGCGCGTAAAATACGACGGCGTTCAACTGCTCTAAAGAAGATCGTCAAAAGAATAACTACGAAAAAAACAATAATCGCAACGATAGCTAATATTGAGACATAATCATTTAATGATTCTAACATCACTTTCCCTCTTTTCTTTTTCGAAGCGAATCGTAATTATAAAACATAAAATATACATGATGATACTTGTAATAAGGATCAGAATACTCGCTATGGCTACGACCAGTGCGATCATTTGAAAAATCATTACTAGATTTATATAGGGTGTCAGTGTTAAATTCACAATGATGAACAAAACGACGTATTTCAATACAAGTACAATAAAGATGAGTCTTAACAGTAATCGAATACTACGATACTCTTTAAAATATTTTAACACATCATACAATAAGATTGAAAAAGCACACTGCATAATTGCTAAAGTCGGGATGCTTTGTATGACTTTAATCATACTAAATTGTAGATCACTCATGCTTAAGGCAAGGCGCACAATAAAGCTATTTTGAAGTGAAGGTACAAAGGTAATATAGGTCATTGCAGTTTGTAAGCTGTCAACGTTTAAAAAAATTCGAGCAAACTGGAGTTCATACACTGTATTACTTATGATAATCAACATCGTAATCGTCAGTAAAATAATGAGTCCGTTATTATATTTACTCTGTAACTTTATCAATGAAATCAGCCCCTTTTATCTGTTCGGTTAAACTGAGGTTTGAAAATCCAGTTTGTCGTAAGGCTTCATAGACAACAAGTGCAACACTGTTCGCTAAATTTAAGCTCCGTGCGTTCGCAACCATAGGAATACGTACTGCCTTCTCTTTATACTTACGTAAAATATCTGGATGTAGCCCACTACTTTCATTTCCAAAAATTAAATAAATGTCTTCATCACTCTTATACGTCTCATCAGAATACGTCTTTTTTCCATATCGAGAAATTAAATAGTATGAGCCGGGATGATTGGCTTCAAAATCTGAAAAATTATCATAAATAATATAGTTTGTATCTTTTAAATAATCTAAACCTGATCGTTTTAACTGTTTGTCTGAGAGTTCAAACCCTAATGGTTTAATTAAAATGAGGCGGGTGTTACTGGCCATAGACGTCCGCATAATGTTACCCGTATTACTTGGAATCTCTGGTGCATATAAAACAATATTAATCATTTCGCAAGCCTTCTTTCACTCATTTTACGGTATACAATTGCCATGACATTAGAGCCAATAAAGAGCGTGCCAAAACGGAAGATAATCTTAAAGACGAGCGCTGAAAAGAGTGCTTCTGGGAATAAATTAACCAAGGCATCGACTGCAGGATTCATCAGCCATAGATCATTTCTAAAGAATACCTTGTGGAAGAAGGTCCAAAAGACATTGAAGTTCACAAAGGCAAACAGTGTAATGATGATGACAAAGACGAAACTATAAAGTGACGTTTGATTAAAGATCTTTGTTATTGAATAAATATTAACGACCTTGCGCTTAATGATTAAAATAATCATACATACAAATACAAGAACACTTGAAAATAACATAAAATTATATGCACCAACATAAAGATTGTGAACATCAATCATGTGCTCCTTATCCTGGCTTGAATACAGATCAAAGCTTGTATTATTTTTGCTCACGACATATGATAAATCATCGGTAAGCCCTTTTGTATAGGCCAATGCCACAATTGTAGCATTCTCTACATCTTGCTCACTAATTCCCATTCGTTGTGACACCTGCTGTTCACGTTGAACTTCTTTATAAAATGCAGGCTGTAGTACCGTTGCATTTACACTTCCAATTAATAGTACAAGAATTAAAAAGATACTTCCAATTCCTGTCACAATACGATGATTTCTACTCATTTTCTAAATACTCCCCTAATTTTTTTAAGGCGATACCACGGTGGCTGACCCCATTTTTTTCTTCGTCATTTAACTCTGCGAGTGTTTTACTTAATTCTGGTATTAAGAAGATCGGATTATAACCAAAGCCATTCGTGCCACGAAGATCATACGTAATCTCGCCATTTAATATCCCTTTGAAGGTCGTAATTTCACCCTTAACTGAAAGCGCAATAACTGATGTGAATCTAGCATTACGATTTTCTTTATCTTGCATCATCTCTAGAACCATTGGATTTTTAACTTCAAATGGTGTATCTTCCCCTAAAAATCTATGGCTTAAAACACCAGGTTGATTATCCAAAGCTTCAATTTCCAAGCCCGAGTCATCCGCAATAACATAGTCATAGTGATCCTTAAGTGCATTTACTTTTAAGATTGCGTTCTCTTCAAAGGTTAATCCTGTTTCATCAACCTCAAGATCAAGTTGTATATCTTTTAAACTTAAAACATTAAATTCTGTTAATATTGCCTTTACTTCCGCAACCTTGCCAGCATTAGAGCTGACTAATATGATATCTTTTTGCATACATTCTCCTTTAAATTAATTGAATAGACACTGTTACTTTTTTGTTCACTATTGTATAGACTCATGATGAGTGTATCATCACTTCTATAGTCATAATACAGTGAAGAATAGCGATATACCTCTTCTTGTGTAAACAGCTTACTTTCGACAAGCTCACGCTTCTTATCCTTCATATTTTCACCTGTAAAAAGTTCCTTTGGTTTTTGTTTTTGATTGTTTAAATAATCGGATAATAAAACGGACTGAAGATGCTGCTTATCAACACGATTTTTGTATTCAGTATATATTTCTTTGAATAGATCATAACGTTGATATTTCAAATTCAAGATCTTAAAGATCTTCCCAAAGTCATAGTACACATCGAAGTAATTATAATCATACACATACTCTGCTAAGTACTTAATAGTATAACGAAGGATGTTACGATTGATACTGCGACTCACGCCTTCTGCCACACACATAATTTCATCCATCTCAGCCTCGCTTAACCACGGACTGCCATGCACTTCGTAGGGCGCTTCTTTATTATACGTATATTCGAGTTGTAGCGCTAAACTTTTCATCTTTGTTCCACGTAATAATTTAAGAATTCCAAGTTGAAGTTCCGTTGGATATAGTGCTGCTAAAGCGTTAAAGGATGCTTTAAAACTATCTAAATCCTCATAGGGTAAGCCCGCAATTAAATCAGTATGTAAGACTACCTTATGTTCTAATAATATGTTGATAACCTTATTTAAACGGTCGTTATCCTGACTTCGATCAACACTTTCTAAGGTTTTTTGATTGTATGATTGAATTCCGATTTCATAACGTATCCGATCTTTAAAGCGATCATCAATAATAAGATTGATGAGTGTCTCATCCAATCGATCCGCAACAATTTCAACTTGAAAACTTTCAACGTTTTGATAGTGATCCAACATCTCATACAGAGCGATCGTTCTTTGCTTATGGGCGTTGAATGTTCGATCTAGAAATTTCACTTGTTTTATGTCAAAGGTTTTGACACTTTCAAATACCTTTTCTAAATAGTCAAGTGAGAAAAATCGCACGTGATTATCAAGTGATGACAAACAGTAAGTGCAGCGAAAGGGACAGCCTCGACTCGCTTCAACATACAAGTACTGCCGATCCATATTGTTGACGTCAACATCAAGTGCATAAGGACTTGAAAGTTGTTCTAAATAAGCAATCTCTTCTTTTCGAATGGGTTTAAAGGTATGAGCTGCTATCTTAACGTAGGTATCGTCTTGATGAATTACAAAATCCCAAAATACCCGTTCACCCTCTCCCAAAACAATACCTGAAATAGGAAGGGAAAACCAGTCATCATTTTCATAGGTGACCTCTGGTCCACCTAAAACAATTTTAATGTGTGGCGCACTAACACTTAGGGCATTAATCAGTGCTTTTGTTTCATTCACATTCCATATATATGTACTCATACCAACGACATCATAGCCTTCTTTAATGATCATCTGTACAATAGGTTCAATGTCATCACCTACAATATATTCTTTAAAATCAACACTCACAGTTGGTGGAGCTGCCACATAGAGCCATCGTAATGCGAGATTCTTATGAATAAATGATGAATTAAACGTGGTTAATAAAACGTGCATCTGATCAGCTCCTACTGCTATACATTATAACATAATGTATATTGACTTCAATTATGTTATAGTAAGTAAGAGGTGATTTTATGGACTTAAATCTACCATTTTCATACACATTTATTAAGAAGTTAGATCTTGGCTTAACGAACAATAATTATTTAATTGAAATGAATGATGAAGTGTATATTGTGCGCATGCCGATCAATGATGCGATTCCTAGTAATCGTGAGAATGAACACGCTGTATTACATGCAATTAAAGCATTAGACTTCATCATAGAGCCAATATATTATAAAAATGGAATTCAAATAAGTCACTATTATCCACAACTTATTACCTTTGATGATTATTTGAGTCCAGAACGAATTATTGAGAGTGCACGTCTCATGAAAAAACTGCATGAAAGTAATCGCACGGTTGAGCATCATTTTAATCCTGTTGCAATGATTCATACGTATCTCAAACATACGCATAATCATCGTTTACATATAAGCGTGTATAATGACTTATTTGCACAGTATGCATCCCATCAGTTTACACCTGTACTATGCCATAATGATTGGGTTGCGGGAAATATTTGCTTTCTTGATCATAAAACGTACTTGATTGATTTTGAGTATGCAGGCATGAATGATCCACTCTTTGATGTCATGTCTTTTATTACTGAGAATGACCTGTCGGAAGGTGAAAAAAAATTATTCTTAACGCAAATGGTTGATGATTTGAGTGAGAATAATTTACAAGTATTAATGATGTATCGTGATTTGAATAATCTATTATGGTACCTTTGGGCATGCATGATGCTTGAACACCGTAAAGATAAAATCTATGCTGAAATCAAAGCTATTAAATATAAACAATTAACGATGGAGTATAAACAACCTCTATCATTTCTTTAAAGTAATCAATTGTTGAACAAGATGCGCACTGTTTTTACTTGCGATTTTTAAGAATGCTTCAAAATCAAGTTTATTGTCTGTACTCGCAACAATGTTATCACTAATACTACGAATAATAATAAAGGGAACCTTTAAGGCATCACAGACCATGGCAATCGCACCGGATTCCATATCGGTACAAAGGGCACTTGGATAATCTTTTAAGATCTGTTCTGTCTGTTCGATTGTATTTACAAACATATCACTGGCTACCATATTCCCGACCTTTAAATTTTGTTGATTTAAAGATGATAATGTTGAGCGTAGTGTTTCATCACTTAGAAAACTATAGCGTTCTTGTTCAAATCCTTTTTTATATCCAAAGGCTTCAAGATCAAAATCACTCAGTGCTACATAGTGAGAAACGATCACATCACCAATGTTGAAATCTTTATGTAGTGCTCCAGCACTTCCAATATTAATGATCTCTTGTATTGGATAGTTTGAGATGAGCAAACTTGCACTCATCGCTGCCAGTGATTTTCCAACCCCACTTTTTGTAATAACGACTTCTTTTTGAGCAACTGTTCCAACATAATACGTTTGAAAGTTTCTTTCTTCAACCTTGAGGTTTTCAACATGCTCTAAAAATGCAGTAACTTCTTCATCCATAGCTCCAATAATTCCAATCATTGTTTTTCCCCCACTATAAATAATTTTTCGCCGGGCTGTACACCCGCTATATCAAAGTCCGTAAAGGTCTCTGTTTTAAAGCCCAAGTCCTCTAATATTGTTATGACTGCTTCATGTGCATAGACACGTTGTGTATGTGATTCTTCATACACTTCATCTTCATAAAAGGCAAAGTGATGATATATAAAATCATCCTCACTAATGATCGTCCATTGATAATTTGTATCAAGTATATTTCCTGCTTCAATAAACGGAACTTCAAATTCTTCTAAGCGATCGGCAGTGTGCATATCAAAGAGAAATTTTCCACCCGTCTCTAAATGATCGTATACATTTTTAAACACTTGTTTGAGTGCATCGATGTCTAAAATATAATTTATACTGTCACAAAAACACACAATGGTATCAAAGGTTTCATCCAACTTAAAGGCTTGCATATCCAATACCTTTGTTGCAATGATTGTTTGTTCACTATCTTTTTCCTTAATGACTTCAATCATTTCAGGCGCCAAGTCACTGGCTACAAGATGATGATTTTGGGCAATGCGTAAACTTATTTCGCCTGTACCCGATGCAAGCTCTAATACCTTATGTCCTTTTTTATGCTCATTAAAAAAATCCAGCCATAAATCATAGGCATCCGCATCGGCTAAGAGTGCATCATAGTACTTACTAAAGTGTCTATACATCTTCAACCATATATGAGCTATAGTTTAAAAAGAGGTTGTCTAACTTATACACTTCACGCATTTGCTTATCAAAGACATGGAGGACGACATCATAGAGGTCGATTACAACCCAACCACTGTCTGCCTTTCCATCAATGGCACGAAGTGATAATGTCCCTTCTTTACTAAGGCGGACACACTCATCGACGATCGCATCAATTTGACGCGAACTGTCTACATCACAAATGACAAAATAATCCGTAAATGCATTTGTGCGTTCAAAATCTATAACATTAATCTTATTCGCAAATTTATCTTCAATAATTTTAATGACGTGTTCTAATAATTGTTCCATTGTTTATTTCTCCTTCAATGCTTGAATCGCATCCGCTTTGACACGTTGAAATCCAGCATTTAAATCTTCTTTACTTAATTGTATATATGCTTCAGTTGGATACGGACGCCCGCGTTCAACCTTATCGGCAATATATATGAGTTTTGCTAAAGGTGCATCACTTGTTCCTGTTGTATGATGCATAATTGCATCGACGATTGCTTCATTTTCAATTTTAAACTGATGCTTCGCAGCATAGGCTCCTGTAAACTGATGATAGACCTTTGGATGATAGTGAAGATGTTCATTGTAGTAGTGTTTCATAATGTCCATTTGTCTATCGCTATGATCTTCCTTTGTAATATCATGTAAAATTGCTGCAACATACACATCGGTCGGATCGAGTCCAACTGCTTCATTGATCTCTAGTGCCACATCCACAACACGCAAGACATGATCAGCACGGTTTTTTGATAGAGACTTTCTAAGGATCGCTTCTAAGTATAGGTGGTGTTTAAAAATATAGTCTATAACCTTTGAATCGACATATTTAAACTGTCCACTTCTGACATCACTACTTGAGCCTTCAAATTGAAGATCAAGTAAGCGATCTTCATCTCTTAGTGATAGTAAGGTTTCATTTCGACTCAGGACAATAAAACTTAACTTATCCATTAAGGTCTTACTCTCATACCAGTTTGGCAAACTCACATAACTGTCTGCTCCCATAATCCATTTAAACTGTTGATTTGGATATTGTTTTTCAAGTGCTTCAATTGTTTTTAAGGTATAGGATGGAGTATCTAGATCCTTCTCAATCGTGCACACCTTGAGTTTTTCATAAGGTGCAACCGCAATCTCTATCATCGCAATTCTATCGTCTATTGAGGCATAGTGTTCATCCTTAAGCGGTTGATCCTTTGCGACAACATACCAGACTTCATCTAGTTTTTCATAGTCTAAGGCCGCTAAGCCAATCTTAACATGGGCACTTGTGATGGGATCAAAACTCCCTCCAAAAAGTCCAATTGTACTCATTTTACTAAAGATATAATTTTCTTACTGCTTGGACGATAAAGTACAATGACGCGTCCTACAATACTTACAATCTCACTCTTTGTCTCACTTGAAAGAATAATCGCAGCTTCGTTTGCTGTTGTTGTTGAAGTTTTTAAAATATTAATCTTAACGAGTTCTTGAGCTTCAAGTGCTTGACTTAAGTTTAAGTACATTTGGGGACTTACCCCATCTTTTCCGATTGTTAAAACGGATTTTAGTGAATTCGCTAATCCTTTTAGTTGTCTTTTTTGTGCATTATTTAATGTCATATAAGTGCCTTTCTAATAAGTACCGCAACCTTCTCATTACTCATGATTGCGACATTCTTAATTCCTTTTTTCACATTTACAAAGCCAAGTCCATTGATCACAATATCAAAGTTATCTTTTCCAATTGGCATTTGTTTTATGAACTTATGTTCACCATGGGTTTTAATATTTGCTTCGTCAACACTTTCGCGTGCCCATTGTTTCTCAGCATTTGCAATTGATGTGCGATGAATTTTAAGACGGTCATTAACGTAGAATATAACCGATGTTTTACTTTTAACTTCAAATTGGATTTGAATTAATCCTTCAATTGTAAAGCTTGTATCACGTTCTAATTGAAAGACCTTTTGAACAATCTTTTGTGGTACAACAGCCTTTAAATCTTCATCATCAACATATACTTGTAAGTTGTCATCACGGATAAGTCCTGGTGTATCGTATAAGGTATACTCGTCCATATCAATCGCAATCAGATCAAGGGTTGTTCCTGGATATTTGGAAATGGTAATGTTACTGTTCGCAAGTGTATTGATTAATGATGACTTTCCAGCATTAGCCTGCCCCATAATAATAACATCACGATCATTTCGGTAATAGTCAATAACTTCTAAAACATTTTCAAAGCCATCACGACCATGATTTCCTGTAAACAAGATTTCTTTAACACTAATACCATAAAATTTTAGGCGTGATTGAACAAACTGTAGTAGTTTTTGATTTCCCATCGAAGCCGGTAGTAAGTCACGTTTTGTTCCAATTAAAATAATATCTTTATCAAGTAAATGACGGTTTAAGCCATCAATAATATTACTGTCAAAATCAAAGAGGTCTACGACCCATAAGATAAGACGGTCATTCTCATTTACCGCATTAAGAATATCAAAGTTATCAAAATCATTTTTATATGACTTCACTAAATCATTGTAGTTATTAAGTCGAAAACAACGCTGACAAAGGTCATTTTCAATTTTGGGAGTATATCCTGGATCATCTTGATGTTGATCTTGAAGAACAATTCCACATCCATTACATTTTTTCATTTGGCCAAAGCCCTCTTTTCTTTAATAGTTTCATGACAACATTTTCAATGTGTCGATTAATTTTTGTAAATATCAAATCTTTTTGAACAATAGGTTCTGTTAAGATTACATCAATATTTTGGCGTTTTGCTCCCCATACATCAGTCATGACCTGATCACCAAGTGCAATCATTTCTGATTTTTTAATATGTGGATAGTCTTTGAATATTTGGTTGTATGTTTTTGCTAAAGGCTTAAGTGCCATTGGATATGCCTTGAAGTTCAATGGTTCATTAAAACGTTGCACGCGATCCTCAGTATTATTACTCACAAGGATTACTTCTAATCTCGCAGCATTGAGTGCACGTAAAAAAGCTTCTGCCTTATCACTGACATCTGCTTCATCATGAGCAACTAGTGTATTATCAATATCACATATGACTAATTTTTTATTTAAGGTCTTTAATTTTTCAATATTTACGTCATTAAAATGACGGTCTACATAGTCTGGTTGAAACTTCTTAAGCATTTTATCACCGTAACTATTATATCATAATGCTGTCTTCTTTTTTCATTTGAGGTGGCAATAATAAAAAAAGCTCACGATTACTCGCGAGCCAACCAAGGATTTTTTTTTGGGGGGGAGTAAGCATCCTTGCATACTTACATTATTATTATAACTTAATTTTATATTAAATCAATAGTTATGAACACTTTAAGTTATTTTTTATTAAGTAACTGGCCTAATTGCCTACTATACTTGTGATAGATGAGACCGCCAAGTCCAACACAGGCTATAAATTGACCGATAAATATCGTCATAAAGTCAAAGAGATACACTCCAAGATAAAATTCATTAAAGAGAACGAGTGAGAAGATGATTGGAAGTCCAATTGCATTAATAATGACGGGCATCATTAAGGAAACAATGGGAAGTTTTATCTTAAACATACGGATGTTTCTAAACATGTATGCTAAAATACTTGAAAAAAGTGTAAAGAGTGTTCCAAAGACAATATCGATGGCACCAAAACCATTGACCATCAGGAGTACACCCATTGTATTGGTAATTAAACATCCGAGTGTCAGTCCATAAATACCATCAACACTTAAAAGTGCAGTAATAATTAAGGCTTCCGCAATTCTCACTTGAATTGGACCAAAGGCCATGAACTGAAAAGCCATACTTACTATAAAGTAAATTGCCGCAATCATTGCGATATTAGTAATTCGATACGATTTTTTCATTGTTGTTCCACCACTTCTAATACATTACGATCAAGCGTAATTTGAATCTCATACACATACGATTCTTTTAATTGTTTTTTTAAAATACTCATAATTTCTTCATCAGATAACTGATCGTCTAAACAGACAAGATCAAAGGCTAAAATGTCTTGTAAAGGATGTTTAATAATTCTCAAGTCATGAAATGATAATGATAACTGATTCTTATTGATAGTAGAATTAATATGCTCATTAATCTCTATCAATCGCCTATCATTAAGATCAACAGGATCCAAGTGAACTACGAGCTCAACCGCTAAGTGTTTCTTAAAAAGATACTCAATTCGATCTGATATTTCATGGGCTTTCAATAAGCTTAAGCTTGCATCAATTTCAACATGTACACTGGCATATTGGACTTGACCATACTGATGTACGATTAAGTCATGATAACCTAAAATATATTCTTGCTTTTCTAAGATATCTTGCATCTTTAATATTTCAGTATCACTGATTCTTACCCCTAGTATTTGCTTACTAGCGCCAATTAACATTTTAATTCCACTATATATAATAAAGAGTGATAATAAGAGTCCAAGAACGCCATCCACAATCACATTAAAATATGTTTGTACAATCAACCCCACTACAATAATCACATTAATATACACATCATTTAAACTATCTTGTGCCGTTGAATGTAAGAGCGATGAGTTTATTTGTTTTCCTAACTTAAGATTAAAGGATGCTTGCCATATTTTCATCGCAATGCTGAAAAACAGGAGTAAAAGCGACATTGTATCGATCGTGATCTTACTTGGATTTATGATGTTTAAAATCGAACTGTAGCTAAAGCTCATTCCAACTCCAATAATCACAATTGAAACAAAAATCTCACTGACCATTTCAAAACGACCATGACCAAAGGGATGATGATAATCTGCAGGTTTATTAGAAACCTTAAAACCTATATAACTTATCATTGAAGATAATGCATCCAACACATTGTTAAAGGCATCAATAAATACTGAGATACTTTGACTAAAGAGTGCTACAATTATTTTTAATAGTGATATGATCAAATTACTTAAAAGTCCTAAAATTGCGGCTTTTTGCCCCTTCACTTCACGCTCATCATTATCATGAATGCGTAGTTTATTTATTACATTAATTAAATTCTGTTTCATTGATCCTCCCTAAAAATAAAAGAGGTTTATCCTCTTTTATCTCACCTTTATCCACCTGTGCCTTTTATATTTTCATATAAAAGTTCTTCCTGCACTGTCTAACTATTATGTGTTAGACAAAGCTATCATAACATATTTATCAAAGAACTTCGAATACATGCTGTTGTTTAATCTAGAAAATCTTCAACAATTAAGTTTACCTTTGTTCGATTTTTAAATGTATTCAATTGTAGATTCACAAGAGCATTCATTGTTTGTTTTTGTTCTAATTCACTAATGTCAATGTCTGTTTTAAAACTAAGCATTTCAAGTGATGGACTAATGACCCATTTTAAATACTTATCCTTTAAGCGTTGCGGTCTTTGTGTTACTTCGAAATGAGCACTAAAGAGTGGTCGTTTAAAATCTGTTCCAAAGGGTTCTAGCATATTGACATGTTTCACTGTTTCACTCGTTAATTGATCAAGTGTCAGTTTATGATGATGCTTAGCTTGTGGAATAAACATGATGTCTTCTGAATTTTTTGTTAGAAGTTCTAAAAAGGCATCCATTTGATCAATTTTAATACTGATACCACAGGCTTGTTTATGACCTCCAAAGCTTACGAACAGATTTCGATATGGACTTAACAGTTCGTACAAGTCATAGCCAATTGGACTGCGTCCGCTGCCCTTATAAATATCATTTACCTTTGTAAAGACAAGGATTGGCTCTTGTGAGCTGTTGAGATGACGTCCTGCAATTAATCCTGTTAAACCTTCATGAATGTTCTCATTAATAAGTACATTCATTGTTCCATACTTCTTTATCTGTGTGAAGCGCTCAAAACTATCTTTTGTAAGAGTAATGCGTTTTTGATTGATGGCCGTAATTTCTAGAGCACTCTTTTTTATTTCTGTTTCATTTGTTAGTAGAAAATATCGAACACTGTTGTTGACATTGACAAGATCAGCCAAACGTCCAAAGGTATTTAACTTTGGAACGACTTGAAATGAAATCATCGTTTGATCAATCTCTTGTGTATAGCTGTTCATTAAATTTTCGATATGCATATCCCCTTTTTTATTGAGGGTGTACAGTCCATTTTTTATGATATTGCGGTTGTGTCCAAATACGGATACCATATCCGCTATCGTTGCGATCATCGCATAAGCATAAAAGGTTGGGATCATCGCTTTTGGTGCAATACGCTCGGCAATGAGTAGTGCTAAACCTGCCCCACACAAATCGTTGTAGCCATATGGAAGATATTTTGGATGCAGCAAGTAATCAAATTCAAAATCGTAGTCTGCATTGATCGTATGATGATCAACAACGACCACTTCGATACCTTTTTCTTTGGCATATTCCAAGGCTTCAAAGGCCACTATTCCATTATCGACACAAATGATGAGTTCATATTGTTTTGATATCACTTGATCTACAATATTTTTATTAATACCATATCCTTCTTTAAGGCGATCTGGGATATAAAATCCAACTTCAATTTCAAAACTTTTGAGCGCCTTATAAAGGATTGTCGTTGACATAATGCCATCAGCATCATAATCACCAACGATAACAACCTTCTCTTTTAATACTTTTGCCTTATACAATCGATCTAAAATAAGTTCAAGCGCTTGACTTTCAAAAGGAAACTTCTGATCTTTTAGTATTTGCGAAATGTGCTCATATGACAAATGCTGTTGTAAAAGAATATCTTGGACAAGTGGATCTGTTTGATGCTCATCAAATAATTGTTGAATTTTATCCATTTTTCTTACCAAAAAGTTCATCAAAATCAGACAGTGAGTACTGCTTTGAAGAAACGATTGCATCGGTTGATAAGTATTTGACCATATGCTCAACGTCAGTATTCATAATTTCAATTACGGCCTGACTCAGTGATTGTGGTTCAACTTTCTTCCATTTAATATTAAACAAATAGTCGATAAAATGATCAAGTTCAAGATGAGGTAAACTCTCACGTTGAATTTGATTAAATTTTAAACTAATTGTTAAAGATAACTCTTCATGCATTTGACTTTTCTTCTTAAACATAATTCTCACCACTTCTATAATATCTGTTGTTTTGAAATAATATTATAGCATTAAATCGATGAGTATTTATTTGAAAGTAAATGAAAATACTATTATATTGATTTCACTAATTGTTTGAAATAACGACCACGATCTTCATAGTCTTTAAACTGATCAAAACTTGCACATGCTGGACTAAAGAGAATGATATCATCTGCTTGAGCATCTTTAAGTGCAAAAGATAAGGCATCATCTAATGTATCCACAACAATACTATGATCAAAAACTTCAGCAAGTTTATCTTTAGTTTGACCAAAAACATAGGCTTGTTTCACATTTGAATTATAAGCTCTTAAGTCTTCAAAACTAATCTGTTTATCATAACCACCTGCAAGTAAGATTACGGGCTGATCAAAGGCTTCAAGTGCAACCTTAAGTGATTCAACATTTGTTGCCTTGGAATCATTATAAAATTTAATATTATTTTTTTCTAATACAAATTCAATACGGTGTTCAACACCATTAAAGTTTTTAATTGCCTTTTGAATATTGAGTGGATCCACACCATAAAGACGTGCCATCAGTGCTGCTACCATAGTATTTTCAACATTGTGTTGGCCCACGATGTTCAGATCATCTTTTGAAAATAATAATTCACCATTAAACATGATATCTCGACCATTTTCAGTAAGAACACTGTCGATACCGTGAAGGTTTATGGTTTGTACCTGATCATTATTAAAGCGATGGACAATTTCTTGATCACTTTGATTCAATATATAATAATCGTTTTTATCTTGATTTTGATAGATTCTTTGTTTTGAATTATAGTAAGCATCTAAGTCTTCATAATAATCCAAGTGATCCATTTGTAAATTTAATAAGGTTGCGATCTTTGGTTTTAAATCATAAATTCCATCAAGTTGAAAAGATGAAAGTTCAAGGATGAGCGTTTGCATATTAGGATATTTATACACAAGTTCACTAACCGCAATACCGATATTACCACCAAGATAGACATTAGAAAACTGTTCTTTGACCATTGCATAAAGTAATGATACCGTCGTCGTCTTACCATTTGTTCCACTAATTGCTAAAACATCAACGTCTGAAGCAAAGCGTAGTGCGACATCAATTTCATTATATATCGTATAGCCTTGCGCAAGCACCGCTTTAATAAATGGAGTTGAATATTTAATACCTGGATTTTTCACAATAACATCATAGTGCGTCTCTAACAAATAATCAGGATGTCCGCCATCAATGACAGTGATGTTCTTTACTTCCAGTTCTTTTTTATAAGTCACTTCATTATTATCCGTTAAAATGACCTCATAACCTTCACGATTTAATAATAAAGCCATATATTTACCACTGCGGGCTCCACCTACTATAAGAGCCTTCATTAGAGCGTAAATCCTATAGCAATTCCAATGATTGCTAAAAAGAGTCCAACAGCATAGAACATGTATACAACATGTTTTTCCTTCATGCCCCAAATCGTAAATGAATAGTGAATGGGTGTATATGGAAAGACACGTTTTCCACGTAATTTTACAGATCCAATTTGAATGATTACTGATAAGGTTTCAAGTACAAATATAAGTCCAATAATAACAAGTGATAATTCTTGATTTAAGACAATTGCAGTCGCTGCTAAAAGCGCTCCAAGTGATAGTGATCCTACATCTCCCATAATAACCTTTGCGGGCTTTGTATTGTATACAAGATAGGCAAGCAGTGATCCAATAACAGCAAATAAGAAATTCGCAAGGTTACTGTTTTCAAGACGAAGTGCCATAAAGATGTATGGAACCAATGCAATAAGTACGGTTCCACCTGCTAATCCATCCATTCCATCCGTTAAGTTTACGGCATTACTGACTCCACTTAACATAAAGATAATGACGAGTAAATAGAGCCATCCGATGGAAATAAACATCGTTGTAAATGGAATTGCTAAACCCACAATACCATCATTATAGTTATACCAAAGTACTCCAAAAAGAATGGCTAAAACAACTTCGGTAATAAATTTCTTTAAGGTTGTAAATCCTATATTATCCTTTTTAACAATAATTAAATAATCATCATAGAGACCAATTAATCCAAAGCTCACAAATGAGGCAATGACGAGTAAGGTTGGTATGTGTAAATATGCTCTAAGATTAAATATTGCTAAAACAACGAGCGGAACACATAGAAAGATAAGGCCCCCCATTGTCGGTGTTTGTTTCTTAGCTTTAAACTGTTCTAAAGCATACTCACTGACTTGTTGATTCAATTGAAAACGTCCCATAAACTTTATAAACGTTGGGTATAAACCTAAACTTATGACTAATGAGGCTAAAAAGATCATTAGATTCATCTTTAATTCCATATAAAAACTCCTATCTCAATTTAACGATTACTTCTGAATTTTCATCAATTATACTCCCAATTGGAAGACTTTGATAATAGACATTACCAATGCCCTCTATTACAAACTCAGCGCCACTCGCTTCCCAGAATGCCACAACTTCCTTACGTGCCCAGCCGGTCATTTCGGGTAGTGTAATCTTGCCTTTACCAGTATAAAGTATGAGTTTTTGATTACTCATAATCTTTGTATTGGCCATCGGATATTGGTTGATAATCTGTTGACCTTCACCAATTATAATGACCTTAGCTTTTGTCGGATCTAATTTAGCTTTAGCATAGTCGAGCGAATGATTCGTTAAACTTGGCATTCTACTAATTATTATATCATCTTCACTTGGCTCTGCGTTACTATTATTCTCTGTTTTGATAAGGTTGAACTCATCACTCACCTTTAAAATTAAATTATTAATCGGTTCTGCTTGAGCACGGTATTGAGTAATATCATACTCTGATTCATATGCATAAAATACTAAGTACTCAGGATCTTCCTTAGGAAAGGCTGCACCGATAGAATTAATGTAGCGATCTTTACTGTATTGCCCATCAATAACAACTTGTGCCGTCCCCGTTTTCGCAATAATCTCAATTTCATCGAGTTTATATAGTGATCCAGTTGCTAAATCTCCATAAACTACATTGCTCATTAACTCACGCATTTTGGCAGATGTTTCTGGACTGATAGGACGACCTATTTCTTCACTTTTATTTTTAAATATAACTTCATTATCATCCACAATTTGATCAATAATATACGGTTGCATTTGGATGCCATCATTTACAATAGCTTGGTATGCTGATGCCATTTGTAACATCGTCACAGTGGATCCTTGTCCAAAGGTATTGTTTAGTTTTTCTATTGGATAATTGTACAATTTATGGCCAGCAGTCCCTTTGATATTATCTAGTTTTGTCGGTTGGAAGAGCTTAAAGCGATCAAAGTATTGTTCAAGTATTTCACTTGAAATGCCTCGACTCGCCATCTCTACCATCCCTACATTTGAAGATGCTTCAAATCCTTGGGCGAAGCTAATCTCTCCCCAATCTTTGCCTGAAGCATTTTGAATTGGAGCATATGGTGTTGCTTCATTTGTCCGATAGGGTCTTCCTGTACTATCAAAATTAAAGCGAATCGTTTTCGAATTAAACTTTTGTTCAATATCAAAACCCTCTTCAATTGCGGCAGCGTACATAATTGCCTTTAAGGTTGATCCTGGTTCAAACTCAAAGCTCATCGGATAGAAAAGATACTCAACACCATCACGAATTTCAGGATCAAAGGACGGTGCCTGGGATGTTGCGATAATTTTCCCTGTTTTCACATCCATTACAATTGCCCACGCCTTATCAGTGTTTGAAAGTTCCATTGATTGAGCCAGTGATTCTTCAAGTTGAAGTTGAACGTTCTTATTAAGGGTTAAGTATATATCATTGCCATTTTCTGCGTTAATGGTTGTACTGTTCGCATTTGGAAGTTTGTATCCATTCAATGTCAGTGTTGAAATACTTTCTCCATCTTTTCCTGTAAGTTCATCATTATATAAAAGTTCAATTCCCATTTGACCAATTTGTTGTCCCAATTCTTGATCAACATTACTAAATCCAATAAGCTGTGAGGCGAATTGCCCAAGGGGATAATGTCGTTTTGATGTTTCTGTAAATTCTAAGCCCGGCAGGCCAGACGCTTCAATCTCTGTTTTCTGTGTTAAGCTTAAGCCTTTTCCAAAGCGTCCGAATTCTGTTTGATATCGTCCTTCAGCCCCACGATTTAAAAGTTCAACATAGTAAGAAACTTCACCACCGAGAACATTTGAAAGCAGTTGTGCAGTTTCATCAACGTTTACGACATAATGAGGATTCTTTAGTCCATCTACACGCGTCGGTGATAAGTAGGCTACTAAATTATATGAGGTAACATCTTCAGCAATCACCGTTTGTGTACTATCATAAATCGTTCCACGACGTGCTTTAATAATTGTTTTATAGTCACTATTATTTGAGTATACAGATATATCTTCACCACTACGAAGATGCGTCTTTAAGATGGAAGCATAAAAGATGTTCACAAAAATGAAGGCAACAAGCACCGCCATTGATATAAACATCATAATTATTATTCGATTTGATCGTTTTCTAAACACTACTCATCCGCTTCAGGCACATAAATAATATTGTCTTTATTATGTTCCATATTTTCATCTGCAATAACGTCCGCAACTTTTGTACGTGTCGTTAACTTATCAATTTCAACCTGTAGTGCTTCATTAACAGCCTGTTCAGACTTGATAATGAGTTCTTTAGATTGGATTTCAACGGTAATATCAGTATTGTATTGTTTGAGATATATTGAAGTAAAAGTAAACGCAACCATAGAAAAAACAAATACAACTAGTGCATATACTAATATAGTTGGACGACGTTTTCTTTTACGATTCATAATTAATCCCTTTCTAAAACTCTAAGTTTGGCACTACGTGCCCGTTTGTTTGCTTCTAATTCTTCAGAACTTGCAAGGACAGGTTTTCTTGTAATGACATCAAAGCCACTTTCAACGATTTGATCTGGCATTAGCGGAATTCGAGCATCGAGTACTTCACCTTGTTTTAACGTATTAAACATCTTTTTTACAATACGATCTTCTAAGGAATGGAAGGTAATAATTGCATAGCGGCCTTTATGATTTAAGAGCTGTGCCCCCTGTTCAATGGCCTGTCTTAAGGC
>JAAZDN010000080.1 GCA_012512805.1 Erysipelothrix sp.
ATTTAATAACATCCTTTCTTAGTAGATCAATATATTTTACTTTTATTTTAAATTTATTTTCATACACTGCTATTATAACTAAAACATAATTAATTTTATCAAGATTTAATATAAAAATCACCCCGCCTTGACAAGGTGGTAAAGCTTCTATAAAATTTTTAGATTATCAATCCTATCTAGTTTTAAAACTTTTCTCTTTTTATCCAACAATTCTTTTTGATTTTCAATATCTCCCTTTAATTTTTCTACTTGGTCTTTTGAAGCTGATCCACTTTCTAAAAGTAAAATCAGTTTTTCTTGGCTCTCTATTATTTCACTTTTAATTGTAGTTATTGGTTTTATATCATTTCTTATACTTTGTCTTTGTTCAAGTATTTCTCTTTCTATTTCATCTCTTATTTTCTTTGTTTCTGCTTCTATTTCCCTAATTCTATTTTTTATCCTATCAGTCCTATATTTAACATACTCAATTCCTTTATACAAACAAATTCAAAGAATTGTACTATCCTCAAGCACCCAATGATTGGTTATATAATATTCTTGAAAAGTATGATTTACCTAAAATTACTTTGCATGGTTTTAGACACACTCACGCCAGTTTACTTTTTGAGTCTGGTGCTAGTATCAAAGAAGTTCAAGAACGATTAGGACATAAAGATGTCAAAACAACTATGAATATTTATACCCATGTTACGCCCGAAAAGGTTAGAGAAACAGGAGAACGATTTGCAAAATATGTTAATTTTTAGCAAATGGCATTTAATTTGGCATTTACTCTAAAATCACACAACAAAAAAAGAGCCCAAAACATTGTCAATTCAATGTTTTGGCACTCTTTAAATTTATTAACCCACTGACCCTTCCATCTCTAGTTTCATGAGTTGGTTTAATTCTACAGCATATTCCATAGGTAATTCACGAGTAAATGGTTCAAGGAAGCCTAAGATAATCATTTCTGCAGCTTCTTCTTCAGATAAACCACGGCTCATTAGATAGAAGAGTTGTTCTTCAGAAATTTTCGAAACAGCTGCTTCGTGTTCAATAATTGAACGATTGTTATACACATTGTTCACTGGAAGTGTATCTGAGCGTGACTGATCATCTAAAATAAGCGTATCACACTCAATCTTACTCTTAGCATTGATTGCTTCAGGACCATGATGGACGATACCACGGTAGTTAACTTCCCCACCATTACGTGCCACTGATTTAGAAATAATGGTACTTTGTGTATTTGGGGCTAAGTGAATCATTTTAGCTCCAGCATCTTGTGCTTGATTATGACCTGCAACAGCGATAGAAATTGTCATTCCTTTTGCACCATCACCAGCTAAGATACAAGCAGGATATTTCATCGTTTTATGAGCACCAATGTTTCCATCAATCCATTCCATAATACCTCTGTCATAAACTTTCGCACGTTTTGTTACGAGGTTTAAGACGTTAGTTGACCAGTTTTGAACCGTTGTATAACGACATTTCGCATCTTTATGAACAATGATTTCGACCACGGCCGCATGTAAGGAATCGTTTTGGTAAATTGGGGCAGTACAACCTTCAACATAATGAACATCAGCTCCTTCATCAACGATGATTAAGGTTCTTTCAAATTGTCCCATGTTTTCCGCATTAATACGGAAGTAAGATTGTAGTGGTTTTTCAAGTTTGACACCTGGCGGTACATAGATAAATGAGCCACCTGACCAAACGGCTGTATTTAATGCCGCAAACTTGTTATCACCATAAGGAACAATCGTTCCGAAGAA
>JAAZDN010000081.1 GCA_012512805.1 Erysipelothrix sp.
CGGGTGTAGTTCAATGGTAGAACGACAGCCTTCCAAGCTGTATACGGGAGTTCGATTCTCCTCACCCGCTCCAAAATATTAAATAAATAGAAATATCCTTATTAATAAAGGGTATTTTTTTATATCTTATTACCTTTGGTACTCGATTGGGTACAATCCAGTTAATGAAACAACTTTCCTAACTCAATAATTTCCTAGTTCAACACAATCATTTTCCTTTATCAAAACTAACCCTTAACACCTCATATCACCCGCAATTGATTACTCTTTTAATAATTTTATATTGAAAAATTATGAGCCCCACCCCTTATATTATTTATTTGTGATAAAATTAGAGTCGAGGTGTACTATGAAAAAAATACTATTTACAATTTTATTAAGCATGATCTTAATTGGATGTTCTAGCCAAACTAATGAAGTGATCGATAATCCGATTGAAGATGAAACTCCTGAAGTTATTATTGAACCAAATGTTACTGTAAGTTTTAATGCTGTTGGGGATAATCTAATTCACGGCGCTATTTATGGTGACAATACATATAAGACTGCTGAAGGATTAAATTTCAATGCTATATATACGCATATGAAACCTTATATTCAAAATGCTGACATTTCTTATTTAAATCAAGAAACCATCTTAGGTGGTACTGAAATGGGACTTTCACACTATCCTGCTTTTAATTCCCCTCATGAAATTGGTGATGCAGTTTTTGAAACGGGTTTTGATTGGATCAATCATGCTACAAATCATACTTTAGATCGTGGAGCAACTGCCGTTTTTAATACGTTAAATTATTGGGATCAACATCCAAATGTAACGGTTAGTGGAATAGCGCGTAATCAAGAAGAAGCAGATCGTATTCAAATTATTGAACGTAAAGGGATGAAGTTTGGTGTCTTAGCTTATACATACGGAACAAACGGTATTCCAGTACCAACAGGTCAAGACTATTTAGTTAATCTTATTGATAAGGATAAAATTGAAGCAGACATAAAAAAATTAGAACCTCATGTTGATGCACTACTTGTTAGTATGCACTGGGGATCCGAATATAACTTTAACTATAACGAGGAACAGGCCGATTTAGCGCAGTTTCTAGCGGACTTAAACGTTGATGTTATTATCGGAACACATCCACACGTAATTCAACCTGTAGAGACAATAAAGGGGCGTAACGGTAATGATACACTCGTGATTTATTCTCTAGGTAACTTCCTATCCGCTCAAGATGTAAATTACCGAATGCTTGGAGGCTACGTATCCTGGGATATGGAATTTAATCCAAATGATCAAACAAAACAAATAAAAAATATTGTCTTTATGCCCGTGATTAACCATTATCAAAACGGGTATCGCGACTTTAAAATCTATCCTTTAAAAGACTATACAGATGCTTTAGCAAACCAACATGGCCTTGCTGCATCACAAGACGTATCAGTATCATACTTTAAAAACTTAGTTGATCAAGTCATTAAAGATGCTGTCAAAATTGACTATTAAAAAGGAAGTAAAATGAAAACGATTGTTTATCATCATCTCGAAGAATTGGACGTTCCTCAAGATATTAAAGATTCATTACTTGACCCTAATGAATTCTCACACATTATTGAAATTGATCATGTCGTCTATTTTATTCTAAACTACCCACGTGATCCTCATCTTACGAATGTACTCTGCATCAGCTATACAAAAGAGACTGGCGTAATTTTATATGCTACTGCTTCTGAAGATATACAGTTCTCAGAATCATTAACTGTGAATGATCTTTTACTTGAAGTACTGAATCAGTATGAGAAATTAATCATAGATGTTGATCATCAATTGTTGACATATGAAACGATGATTAATAAACTTGCCACGAAGCAGTACACACTGAAGCTCTTTAAATTAGAAAAACAAATAATGAATTATGAGAATGCTTTGAATTCTATTTTTGAAGTCATTGACTATATTGTCAATGAACAGCCTGAAGGTATTTATGAGGCAGAATTTAGTTCAGTCTATCGTCGCTTAAAAATTGAAATCAATCAAATAAACAAGAAATTAGACATCACCCTGTATACGATTGGATCCATGCGTCAAATATCGGAATCAATGTTCTCAAATAAACTTACAAGTACAATGAAACAGTTGACACTGATTACCGTTCTCTTCGCTGTTCCAACCTTTCTCACAACCTTAGCGAGTGAAAAGATTTTACCCGCTAAAATTGCGGAATATTTAATACCAAGTTTTCTATTCATAAATTTGGTATTAACGCTATACACTATCTATAAATACGTTAGAGAAAGAAAAGACTAGAAAAAAGATATGTATTAAAGGATTTCTTTGATACATATCTTTTTATTTTATTTGTTCAACTTAAGCTTGTACGTTCTTAAACCAATTAAACTTGCAATAAGTAAAATACTCACATGAATATTTAAGTCATTCGCTAATCCTGTATTCGGTAGCATATCATTAACCTCTGGTGGTGTTTGTGGTACCACTGGATCTACAGGCATTTCTGGAGTAACACTTTTTTTATAATACACATTAATAACTTGCATTTCAGATTTAACACGTCCAACAAGACTCATATCACTCTTATCAAATACATAACCTTCAATTGATAAAGGTTGAATAGAAAACTCTCTATCGACGATGTCACTAATGATACGAGGTGGTGCAATCATTTCATGATCTTCATTTAAAAAGTTTACATGTATTGTCCCATAAGGAATCACTGTTGTATCTTTTTCATAGACAAAGACAATACTCTGAGCTGATTCACTAAAATGTCCATCAACCATATCAGCTGTAGATACTAAGGTATAGCCTTCAATCATTTCAGCAGATGTTGAGAATGGTTGTGTAGTACGCCCTGTTAAAACTTTGTTTGGAAAAAGTGTTTTTCCTAAGGTGTCCTCAAATGAAACAACTACAGATTCTGATTGCGCTTCTTTTAAGTCTACATTAATATCATATAAGGTTGAACTATACACGATTGGTAATTGAGGGATAAAGAGTGCCTCAAGAGTTATCGATCCATTAACAGAGATGTTTTTAACCCCTACTGTTGTGCCAGGTACAAAATTACTTTGGGTAATGACGATTCCCTCTGTAGGTGTTGAAAAAATCAGCGATGACGCTAAATTATTAATATCATTGTCCGTTTCAAAATCAAGAATTTTAACACCTACACTATCATTGTGGTATAACTCAAAGGTTACCGAAATTTTGTTTGAATTTTCATCAACGACTAAATTTGTGACTTTAAAGTACTTTATCAGTTCATTGTCATTTAATTCTAAAAGACGTGCTTGAAATCCTTCCTTCGTTAAAAAATTAGATCGAATTTCTTGAACATCTTGATTAATCTCAAATTCAATGTTCCATGATCCACGCATACGGCGACTTTGCCATTTCGCAACGGCTTGTGCCTTAGTCATTCCATTAGAAAATTGATCATTAAAAATCGCAAACGATCTAACAGTACGATAATTTTGCCAGATGCTAGCCATTTCAAGTTGTGCAGAATACGAAAGTCGATACGGATAACTATCATCATTACGATAATAGTTATAGTACATTTCTTGTGATTCATTAATATCCGATCCTAAACTTTCAGCCTTTACAGTCATCGGAACATTGACTACTGTCTCAGCTTTTATATTTAATGTACTTGCACTTATCATTATATAAGCCGATAAGACAAGTAACATAAGTGTGTTCATTGTTTTCTTCATAGTTGATCTCCTTATACACTTTTAGTGTGCTTGAACTATAGCACACTATAGTGTGCTTATCAACTTAAAATGTGAAAGTATAATAAAAAGACACAAATTAATGTGTCTTTATGCTTTATTCAAGATTAAATACTCACTTACAGGCTTGAAACTTTTTCGGTGAAAGCATGTGATTCCATACATTTTCATCGCCTCATTATGGGCTTTTGTTACATATCCTTTATGATTCTTAAAACCATAGTGAGGATATGAAACATCTAAATACTCCATTATTTCATCTCGAATTACCTTTGCAACAATACTTGCGGCCGCAATACTAATACTTTTGAGATCACCCTTGATAATCGATTGGACATCCTTATCGCTGCTTATTGGCATTGCGTCAATAAGAATGGCATCCGTATCCATTCGCTCTGTGATAGCCTCCATTGCGTGCTTAGTAGCCTGATAAATGTTTACTTCATCAATCGTTTTTTCGTTGATCACTTCTACTTCAATCTGTAATGCAACTTCTATGATTTCATCATAAAGTTGTTCACGCTTCTTTGCACTGAGTGTTTTTGAATCATTAATCTTTGGGTTATCATAGTTAATTGGTAAAACAAGTCCAACGACAACTAAGGGGCCTGCCATACAGCCTCTGCCTACCTCATCAATACCTGCTACCGTCTGATTTTTTATCCAATATACTTTCTCATACGTAGTCATCAGGTTTTTCCCAACTTATACGTAGTAGTTTACCATTACGGAGTTTGCGGATAATATCCATCATACTGCGTTCAATATCAATTTCACCATTGAGTTTAAAATTATTACGTAAGCCATAATTTGTAATGAGTTCAGCATATGTATTTGCTTCCGTTTTAAGTAATTCGCTTAATGTTTCAATGCGCTCATATGCAATTCGAACAAGACTTTCATGAGGAAGTATTTCTTCATTAATGGCACCAATGAGTGCAAGATTAATTCCGACTCCTTCATCTTCAAATCGTGGCCATAGCATTCCTGGGCTGTCTACAAGCTCAATTTCTTTGTCTACTTTAATGAGTTTTAAGGCTCTTGTTAAACCGGGTTTGTTGGCTGTTGTTGTTGCCTTTTTTTGCGCAAGTCTGTTAATTAGGGTTGATTTACCAACGTTTGGTATGCCGACTACAAGTGCACGACTTGCACGTGGGCGAATACCCCGTTTTTTTTGTCGCTCATGTATGGGTTGCATTACTGCACGTATTTGACGAACGATTTGTTCTCTTACATTGTCTTTTAACACATCGACAGCAATTGCAAAATGACCTTCAGTTTTAAAGTACTGAAGCCATTGTTTTGTTATTTCAGGATCTGCTAAATCTGCTTTGTTTAACACAATAATTCGAGGTTTATCTTTACTTAATGTGTACAATAAAGGATTTGTACTGGACATTACAGCTCTTGCATCACGTAATTCAATGATTACGTCTGTTTGTTTCATTTGTTCTTCTAATTGGCGTTTAGCCCGGGTCATATGCCCAGGAAACCATTGTATTGTCATAAGGTACTCCTATTTAATTCCAAAATTTGAAAATGGGTAAAATATAAAAAGTGAATTTGTTTTTATCGCATCATTACTAAATGGACCATAATCACGCGAATCTTTTGAGTTACGACGATTATCCCCCATCAAGAAGAAGTAATCATCGGGTATTCTTACCTTAGGGAAATCTTCAGTAAATGGTAGTTTATATGTTGATTCAAATTCATGTCGAATATAATTATCAAGATATTCTTCTTCTATCGGTTCATCATTAATATAGATCACACCATCTTTTGCATAAATTGTTTCGCCAGGTAATCCAATAACACGTTTCACCAAATACTTGTCAGATTCCGCAACATATACTGTGACAGTAGCAAAACGGTTTAGTCCTACTATTTTCTTAGTAATAACATATGCAATACCAACATCATGATTTTGAAGTGTTGGCATCATACTTGAACCATTAACAACAACTGGATTAATAATAAATGTTGTGAGTAGCGTAGTTACTAAAAAGGTGATCGCTAATACCTTCAATAAACTTAATATTTCACTAAATATTTTCTTCATAACTCTATCACCTTTTCTTATATATACATTATACATAATTTCTAATAAAAAAGCCGGCCTTAGCCAGCTCTTTATTATCTAATTTCTTTAAGACGTGCTGATTTACCAGAACGTTGACGTAAGTAGTTAAGTTTAGCTCTTCTAACTTTACCAACTTTAATTACGCGAATACTTTCGATAATTGGTGAATGGAGTGGGAATGTTCTTTCAACTCCGATTTGTGATGAAATCTTTCTAACTGTAAACATTTCACCGATTCCGCCACCAACGCGGCTCATGACAACACCTTCAAAAACCTGAACACGTGATTTGTCACCTTCTTTAATAATAACATCTACAGCAACTGTAGCACCAGGACCGAAGTCTGGTAAGTCAGTGCGCATTTGTTTTTTAGTAATTTCTTGTACGATTCCTAAATTCATATGGTTATCTCCTTATCTTTAAACTAGTGCTCTTTAGTCAAGCTAAGCGGAACATAGCCTAAGTATTATAGCACAGACAACAGGATAGTTCAAGATGATAATGCTTAAATCAAGCTTAATGTACAACAAAACTGAGACTCTATTGTGATCGTTCGAAATTTGTAAAATTTGAGGTCTTCATTCGTAACAGTTATTTTTGTTTCTTAAAGGTACTTCTTACCTCTAAATATATAGCTCGAATAAGATCAATCAAACCAAATACAACTAGAAAACGAGACAATCTAAATATTATATCAATTAATATACCTGGGCCTTGAGCCGGAAGTAAAGCAATTATTGCCATTACGAGTAAATTTCCAGTAACGAGTATAGCTCCCCTTATTCCATTATTATTCGACATATTCATTCTCCTTAGATTCAACAAGATTTCCTGTCATGCTATAAGTACACTTCATTTTTATTATATTCATAGGTAATCCCAATCCATTTTCAAATTGTAACATATTGTCAAAAAAAACAAATGTTTTTCCTAACGCATCTACTCACCTGAATGGTATTATTCATATATTCTAAAAAGCATAAAATCCTAGAGAATTCCTCTAGGATCTTAAAGTTATTTATTAAGCTTCATCTTCTTCAAAAGACGTATCAATTTCAACCATTTGATCAATCATCTTCCATACTTCTTCAGTACTTCTTTCATCTTGTGTTTCCTCAGATGAGTGAACGATGAAGGCATCTTCTGGAAGTTCCATCATTTGTGCGATTAAAGCCTTTTGTTTTATTTGTTGTTGACGGCTAAGTTTATCTGCCTTTGTTAAGACAACGAAGTGCGGAAGTCCTAGGGCTTCAGCGTATTTTCTCATAACTATGTCTTGTTTGGATGGCATATGTCGAATATCTAAGATTAATATACACCCTTTTAAG
>JAAZDN010000006.1 GCA_012512805.1 Erysipelothrix sp.
ATACTTTTTCATCTAAACTAAATTTTTTCATTATAACCTCCACTTTATCTTATATTATAAGTATAACGTTTTAATAAATAATTGACAAATATCAATTTTAGACCATTAATGTTCTTTAAGGTATGAATGTAGGAGATCTAAATGGTTATTATCCGTTGCATTGTCCAGCAGAATGTGGTATAGTAACTATGCTTTTATTCTAGGTTATTGGATTGTCCAACCGTGACGTGGAGTAGAAGGTCAATAGAAAGAAGGACTAAATATGATTAGTAAAGAAAGAAAACAAGAATTAATTAAGCAATATGCGATTACAGAAGGCGATACTGGTAGTGTTGAAGTACAAGTTGCAGTTTTAACTGAAAACATCAAAAACTTAACAGATCAATTAAATGAGCATAAAAAAGATTTCCACTCATTACGTGGACTTCAAAAAATGGTAGGACGTCGTAGAAAATTACTTGCTTACCTAAGAGAAAACGATCTTGATCGTTACCGTACATTAATTACAAGTTTAGGACTAAGAAAATAAAATAAGAAGAGCTACCTTGTGTAGTTCTTTTTATTCTAAGGAGAATGTAATGAATATTAAAAAATTGAGTAAGCAAGTCTTACTGATAATTGTTGGACAATTATTTATAAGTTTATGTGTTTCAATGCAGATTGTCGTGAACTTAGGTTTAGATCCATTAGGAGTCTTTAATTCAGGAATAGCAAACATCTTTAATACAACATATGGAATGGGAACCTTTTATGCAAATGTCGTAGCCTTTATCTTAATAATCATTTTAGATAAACGCTATATTAATTTAGCAACCTTACTGTCACTCTTTGTTGTATCAGGAACAACCGGTTTTATCGTACCTCTCTTACAACAGCTATTTGGAAGTGACCCTTCATTATTTGTTCGGATTATTTTACTTGTATCATCTTGTTTTATTTTGGCATTTGGATATGTCATCTATGTTGGAGCGGATCGTGGTGTTGCACCACTGGATGCCTTTGCGGAATTAATTACCGATAAGTATAGCTATGATTATAAAGTTGTCAAGATTGTCGCAGACTCAACCTATGTAATTTTAGGATTTTTACTAGGTGGAAGTGTAGGGGTCGCAACCATTATTATTACTATTTTAGTTGGACCTATTATTGGTTGGTTTAAAAAGACGATCAGTCCATCCATTACAGACTTTGTGGAACATTAATGAAAGAGTAAATAACTTTTAAGTGTATTATATGAAAATATTTGATATTTTTTCATAATTGTGCTATAATTTTCACATACCTTGCTAAAGGAGTGTTGTTATGCGATTAAGAAAAGTAAGACAACTTGAATCATACGAATACGATATTTTACCACTGTTCTTGTATAATTCAATTTTCCAAAGCGATGACGAAGAAATGTTAGAGTATTCAGTAATTAAAGATCAAAGTTATGCAAAGTATATTAATGACTTTGGTAAAGATACAGACTTCGCAGTTGCGTGGGAACTTGATGGAAGAATTGCTGGTATTGCATGGGTACGCCTCTTTGATGAAGCCGATGAAAGTTTCGGTTATGTTGATGAAATTACCCCTGAGTTAACCTTATCTGTTTTAGCTGGTTATGATGATCAGTTAATTGGACCGGAGTTAATTTCAATCGTATTTAATGAATTGCGTCTACAAGGGGCGCAAAAAGTCTCAGTGAGTCTTGATATTAACGATTGTTACACATCGATGTATGAAAAATTAGGATTTGAACAACTACGCGTGAACGCAGATAATACACGCGTACTCTTTATTAAAAACTTAGTATGATCGATATAAAAAACGAACCTCATAAATTGAAGTTCGTTTTTTTCTTTTTCTGCTTATTTCTTAATGTGAATCGATCTTTTATCTGTTTGAAATTATCAAACAATGGGATGAGGACAATGACAGCAATTCCTGATGCAAAGCCAGTATTATATAGGGACATTCCACCATGGAGAATGGCCGTATTAGAAACGATGGCCCCACTAAATAAGCCAGCTATAATCCCATAGATAATCCCGTAGTTATTTACAATAGGAGCGAGAGTAGTTATGTAGAACATTGCTAAAATGTATCCCGGTGTAATAAGTGCTTCTTGTCTAAGGAGTGTCGCAAGTAAACTTCCAATCATCGGTGGAATAATAGTTAAGGGATTCTTTCCAAAACTTGCGAATCCACTAATACAAATGACAGCACCTAAGATGGCACCGTTGAAGGGAATCTGAATGATCCATACCATCATAAGTCCTACAAGTGAGACTAAAGATACATTTTTTAAGAAGGTATAAAAGCCAAAGAGTTCATAGTAATCATGGCCCACACCTTTTATTTTAATAAGTTCAACGAGTTTCTTTGAATCACGTTCCTTATAATAACTATAGGCTAAGACGATCGTATAGAATGTTAGAAAGATTAAAAATAATGTAAGATTTTGTTCTGTCTCCCACAACTGAGGAGTAGTAAAATCCACCTTAAACAATCTAAATAGTGATACATACGCTGTTCCCATAAAACCAAGTGTGAGTCCAGTATTATAGAGTGTCATCCCATTATGTACCTTATAGACAACGGGCGCGACAAGATGAATAAGATAGCCGATTGAAATTCCAATGGTTAAGGTTAACATAATTTTTAAATAAAGCGGCATGTCAATAACAAACATGACTTCAGATAAAAGTGGTGCGAGTGCTGTTGAGTACATGGTACTGGCCCACACTTTTTCAAGCTTAATGTCATTGAATCTACTATAAATATATCCACCTAAAAGAATCGGAAGGATGTTAAGTATATTCTTTCCAAAAAAGGCAAAGCCAATAACCTGCATGACAGCTGGAAATTGTGTTCCACTTATATCGGTTTTAGTGAATGAAAAGAGTGCGGTACAAAGGATACCACATAAACCAGCATTCACAAGTGCTGCTCCCATTGAACCACTAAGAAAGGCATCACGAATCAGACCGTCGGGTCCGACAATTATATTTTTTATATCACTCAGTAATGTAACGTTAGGTTGAATGATTAACCCCAGAATTACTAAGAAAAAACTAAAGAAGTAGAGATACTTATTGATCTTCATGTTATCACCGTAGATTAGTGTACACTATATTAAGATTTTTTGAAATGTAATGTCTTATTTCCTAATTATACTATTTATGCATAAAATCTGATTTAACACGTGTGATACGCTTTAGCCTATGGTATAATTAAGTCATATTATAAGGAGACATAAGATGAAGAAAGAGTATGAATTAAAGATTGGCAATCAAAGTTTCATTGTTGAAACAGGACAGATTGCTAAGCAAGCCGGAGGGTCCGTGCTTGTCCGTTATGGAGAAACTGTCGTTTTATCTACTGCGACTGCTTCAAAGAAAGCAAAAGATTTACCATTTTTCCCATTAACTGTATCATTTGAGGAAAAATTATATGCTGCTGGGAAAATTCCAGGTGGCTTTTTACGCCGTGAAGGACGTCCAAGTGAAACCGCAACCCTAAACTCACGTTTAGTTGACCGTACACTTCGACCACTTTTTGCAGATGGTTTTAGAAATGAAGTACAAGTTGTTAATACTGTATTATCAATGGATCCAGAGTATGCTGTTGAAATGGCTGGACTCTTAGGATCATCGCTTGCACTTGGAATTTCTGATATTCCATTTGATGGTCCTGTTGCAGGTGTTCAACTTGGTTTAATTGATGGAGAATTTGTCATTAATCCAACCGCAACACAAAATGAACACTCTATTTTAAACTTAACAGTTGCGGGAACTAAGGATGCCATTAACATGGTTGAAGCCGGAGCTAAAGAAGTCAGTGAAGACGTTATGCTTGATGCCTTAATGCATGCCCATACGTTTATTCAAGAAATCGTTGAATTCCAAGAAGCAATCATTGCAGACATTGGAAAAGAAAAGATGGATGTTGTACTACATACTTATGATGAAGCAACTGAAGCCTTTGTTAAAGAAAATTTTGAAAAAGATTTACGTGCAAGTGTCAGTACCTTTGATAAACTTGAACGTCAAGATAAGATCGATGCCATCCAAGATGCAGCACTAGCGCTTGCACAAGAAACATATGCGGATGCTGATGATCTAAATAAAATATTAAGCGATGTTAAAGAAATTGTTTCGGCACTTGTTAAAGATGAGGTACGTCGTGCAATTTCACAAGATAAGGTGCGTCCAGATGGTCGTTCACCAGAAGAAATTCGTCCACTAAATTCAATGGTAGACTTACTACCACGAGTTCATGGTAGTGCACTGTTCACACGTGGACAGACTCAAGTGCTCTCAGTTACAACACTTGGAGCAATGAATGAAGTTCAAATTATTGATGATCTTTCTAATGAAGAATCAAAACGCTTTATGCACCAATATAACTTCCCACCATATTCAGTTGGAGAAGTAGGACGTATGGGTGGAGCGGGTCGTCGTGAAATTGGTCACGGTGCCTTAGGTGAAAAAGCCTTACTCCAAGTCATTCCATCTGAAGAAGAATTCCCATATGCAATTCGTGTTGTATCTGAAGTTCTTGAATCAAATGGATCAAGCTCACAAGCATCAATTTGTGCAAGTACAATGTCACTTATGGCTGCGGGTGTTCCAATCACTGCACCGGTTGCGGGAATCGCAATGGGAATGGTTATGTATGATGGTGAATATGCAATTCTATCAGATATTCAAGGATTAGAAGATGCCTTTGGAGATATGGACTTTAAGGTTGCGGGAACACCAAAGGGAATTACCGCAATGCAAATGGATATTAAAGTTGAAGGAATCTCACGTGAAATCTTAGCTGAAGCACTTGAACAAGCTAAAATTGGACGTGCCCATATCTTAGAAAACATGATGACTGCTATTGATGAAGTACGTGAAGACGTTGGAAAATATGCACCTAAGATGGAACGCTTAAGCATTCCTGTTGATAAGATCCGGGATGTAATTGGTCGTGGTGGTGATGTTATTAATAATATCATTGAACAATCAGACAACGTTAAGATTGATATTGAAGATGATGGATCAGTTGTGATCTACCATAGTAATCGTGAATCCATCAATAAGGCAAAAGCAATGATTGAAAGTATCGTAAAAGTTGCGGTAGTTGGTGAAATCTATGAAGCGAAGGTAGTTCGAGTTGAAAACTTTGGTGCCTTTGTTGAACTATTCCCAGGAACAGATGGACTCTTACACATTTCAAAAATTGCCCACGAACGTACAGAAAAAGTTTCAGACGTCTTAAACATTGGTGATATCGTTAAAGTAAAAGTTGTGGAAATAGATGATCGTAATCGTGTCAACGTTTCTCGTAAAGACTTACTTCCAAAACCTGCAAGTAAACCAGCAGTTGAAAAAGAAAAAGTCGAAAAAAAATAATTTAACACTAACCCCAATTCATTGGGGTTTAACTATAGAAGGAGTAGCATATGCATACATGGAATTTAGATAGCCTCTACAGTGGCTTAGATGATCAAAAATTTATAAATGATAAAGTTTTATTAACAGAAAAGATAGATTCCTTAAACGCTTTAGCAACATCACTTGATGTCGTAAGTGTTGAAAAAGTAACTGAAGTATTAACATCACGTAATGAATTGAATGCTCTTATTCGAACATTAGCTGCCTTTTTAAGTTTAAATGAAAGTGTTGATGCAGCAAACAACGCATACAAGAGTGAACTTGGACAACTCATGCAAACATTAGCTTCTAGTCGATCAGCACAGGCAATCATTGATCAATACTTAGCGAACATTAGTAATCTTGATGAACTCTTAAATGATGAATACATTAATGATCATGCCTTTTATTTACAAGAAATTATTGATCGTAAAAAGTATCAACTTCCAGCCGATCAAGAAGCACTGATCGCTAAGATTAACATTAATGGTGTTAATAATTGGGAAGATCTCTATGACTACATTACCGCAAGTTATACAATGGACTATAATGGAGAACCGATTACCTTAACAAAGGTTCGAAACTTGGCATATAGTGCAGATCCTAAAGTACGTAAGGAAGCGTATGAAGATGAAATTGCGGGCTATAAAGGAATTGAAGATGCACTTGCCTACAGTTTAAACAGCATAAAAGGTCATGTAAATACAATGGTTGAACTTCGTGGTTATGAAGATGCACTTGAGATGACACTCATTTCATCACGTATGCAGCGTTCAACACTTGATGCACTCTTTGGTGCTATTGATGCCTCACTTCCAAAATTTAGAGCCTACTTACAACACAAGGCAAAACTATTAGGCCATGAAAATGGACTGCCATTCTATGATCTTTTTGCACCACTTGTAAAGTCTGAAGAAGAATATACAATTGAAAAGGCTGAAAGCATGGTCTATGACAGTTTTAAAACGTTCAGTGATGATCTCGCAAACCTTGTCCAACGTGCCTTTGATAACAATTGGATCGATTATTTACCACGTGATAATAAACGTGGAGGAGCCTTCTGTTCAAACTTACCAATGATTAAGGAAAGTCGTGTTCTTCATAACTTTGGAAATGATCTTGGAAGTGTTGTGACACTGGCTCATGAGCTTGGACATGCTTATCACGGACATAAGATTGAAAATCACCATATGTTAAATACAGGGTATGTCATGCCGATTGCGGAAACCGCAAGTAACTTCTGTGAACTTATCTTAAGTGAGGCAGCATTAAAGACTGCGAGTCGTACGAGTAAAATTGAACTTTTAGAAAATATGATTTCAGATGCAACACAGGTCATTGTAGATATTTACTCACGTTTCTTATTCGAACAAAGTGTCTTAGATGCACGTCATAATCAATTCTTATCAGCAGATGATTTAAAAGCACTCATGTTAGATGCGCAACGTAAAACGTACGGTGAAGGACTTGATCAGGATGTCATGCATCCGTACATGTGGGCATGTAAGGGACACTACTACTCATCAGGTTTAAACTTCTATAACTTCCCATATGCTTATGGAGCACTCTTCTCAAAAGGATTGTATGCGAAGTATCTTGAAGAAGGTGAAAGCTTTGTTTCAAAATATGAAAACATGTTAGCACATACAACAATCTTATCAACAGAAGACATTGGAACACTAGCAGGTGTTGATGTGAGTACACAAGCATTCTGGGAGTCAAGCCTAGGCATGTTAACGGATATGATTGATGAATTTATGGAATTAACAAAGGAAGGACTATAAGCGATGAACTATAAAAATGAAGCACAACTTAGAGAACAGGATCTTGTTTCTGATTTAAAAGCGATGGTCGCAATCAAATCAATTTATGATCCAAGTACAATCAGTGAAAATGCACCATATGGTAAAAATATTCGTACTGCCTTAGACCGTTTTCTTGCGATGGCAGAGCGTGATGGTTTTGTCTATAAAGATGTAGACGGTCATGCAGGCTATATTGAATATGGTGAGGGTGAAGAACTTGTAGGTGTCTTAGGACACTTAGACGTTGTTCCACTTGGTGAAGGATGGAGCAAGGATCCGCTTGGTGGTGAGGAAGAAGATGGCTACATCTTTGGACGCGGTACAAGTGATGATAAGGGGCCATCAATGGCTGCTTATTATGCGCTAAAAATCTTAAAAGATAATAATGTAAAATTAAACCGTCGTGTTCGTGTTATTGTCGGATGTGATGAAGAAACAGGATTTAGAGGCGTGAAGTACTATAAAGAACACGAAGAAGTTCCAAACTTCGGCTTTACACCGGATGCGAACTTCCCAGTTATTTATGGTGAAAAAGGTATTATTCAACTGCATTTAGAAAGTAATATTCCAACGATCATTACTCAGTTTAAAGCCGGTGAAGTTGGAAACGTCGTCATTGGACGAGCGAGTGCAAGCGTAAGTGAAGTACTGGATGAAGCAGGATTTGCATCATACTTAAAACTACACAATCTTAAGGGTGATATCGTAGATGGACAATATTATATAGAAGGAAAGTCAGCCCATGCAATGGCACCTCATGAAGGTATTAATGCGGGTGTTCACTTATTGACCTTTATCGCACTTGCTCATCAAGATGAGTATGCTCGTGTATTAAGTGAATTACTTCATACATCAAATGGTGCAGGATTAAACATTGACTTTACGGGTGAGTATATGGGGCCTTTAACATTAAATGTTGGAGTTGTTGATGTGAAGAGTACGGAACAATCAATTTTAATTGATATTCGCTACCCTGATGGATATAGTGATACTGATGTTTTAGACGCCATTAAAAAAACAGTTGAACCCCTAAATATTAGTATGCGTGTAGTGGAAAATAAGGGAATTGTCTTCTTAGATCCTAAAGGAAAAATGATCAGTATCCTGGAAGATGTATACCGTCAAGCAACACATGACTTTACATCACCACTTGTAACAATGGGTGGGGGAACGTATGCAAAAGCCTTTGATAATCATGTTGCATATGGAATGGAATTCCCACTGATGACACCACCAGATACAGTAGGAGATGTGCATCAAGCAGATGAGGCCGTATCAAAAGAAGCCCTTGTTTTAGGATGTGCGATCTACGCTGAAGCAATTGAAAAACTTTGTAATATGTAATAAAATTAACATGAAAGGAGGAGGAATATGCGAAAAGTAGGTATAAGTATTTTGGTCTTATTGTTAGTTGGATGTCAAAGTATCTCAACGAATCAGAGTGAACAAGCACTTGATGCAATTGAAGAAGTGAATCAATCGAACATCGTCATTAGTAACAACTATGTTAAACCTCTATTTTCATATCATCTTCCTCAAAATATCGGTTTAATTGAATCCAATCAAATTTCAAGTCGTCTTCGCGTTGAAAATGTTGATGTTGTAATGAGTTTGGATGTATCCCAAATTTTAAGTGATGAAGAAAAGCTAATCAATGTTGATAACTTAGTCGTTGATGAATCCTTTAGCATAAAGGGTCGTAAAGAAAGTCTAAGTGGTCATATATATTTGGAACAATTAGAAGCAGGTAATTATTTACTGTATATGAAAGTTTCTAATGTTTTCTTCTTAGCAGTAGTGAGTGACATAGAATTTATTAATGTTGTGAAACAAATCGTAATGGTTGCGCGAACAGTCGATGTTAAAGAGAAGAAGGTCGTTTCTACCTTCTCAAATAAAGAGACCATTTCCTATGAAAAAGAAGTCATAGAATTATTTAGTGAGAGTATTCCTGATGAAGGAATGATTAAAGATATAATTGTGGAAGAGGAAGATGAATAATGGATAAAGCAGTAAGAATATATAAGGGCAACGCCTTCTTTGATGATGTTGTGATGATTGAATTTATGGATAAAGTCAGTGATGCACAAACAATGAATGAAGATGTTGTGAGTTTATATCATAATGAACAAGTAATTGGTGTGAATATTTTTGATCCTGAATTTACAAAAACTTTTACACCAGGCTTTAATTATCCTGAACAAGATGCTTTAAATAAAATCAGTGACTATTTAAAAATTGAAAACTTACAATACGATAAGCATAAGTATTTAGTTGTGGGCCATGTTAAAAAGGTAGAACCAATTGCTAACAGTGAGCATCTACAACTGTGTGATGTCTTAGTGAACGATACGATGTATTCTATTGTTTGTGGTGCAAGCAATGTTGAAGTGGATATGAAAACAATTGTAGCACTTGATAATGCAATACTTCCAACAGGAGTCTTAATTAAGGCGGGACCTGTCCTTAAAACACATTCCGATGGTATGTTATGTTCAAAACGTGAATTAGGAATGCACCAAAGATCTGAAGAAAAGGGTATAATTAAATTAGCTGATCATGAGCAAAGTGGATCAAGTTTCTTTAGTATCGATTGGAGGCCATATAATGTTTAAAAAATTAGGAAAACTATTATTCGATGATGTCGAACAAGATGAAGAAGAAATTGAAGAACCAATAAAAATAGCAGTGAAACAAACGGAAGTAAAACCTATTGTTAAGGTAAGTCCGGTCAATGAAGAGGCGATTCAAAAGAGCTTTGTGAAACCAAAAGAAAAATCAATCTTTATTGACAACAGTCCACGAGTAAAACCGGCTGAAGTTAAGGTTGAAGTAAAGCCAGAAGTAAAGGAAGAAACGTATACCTTTACACCAATTATTAGCCCAATTTTAGGAGCAAAAAATGCCGAGGATAAAGAATACCCACGCAAAAAAGTATCAACACGTCCTCAAAAGCCTACGCCAAGTCATTTAAAGACAATCATCAGTCCAATGTATGGATTAGCAAGTGATACGAGTGACGATGCTAAGGTTGATAAAAATGATAATGATCATGATGAAGATGTGAGTTTTGAAAATCATGAAGTCATCGTTGAAGTAAATAATAATGAGAGTGAATTTGTCAATCTCACACTGGATGATCTAATGGGTGAAGATGTTAATAAGGATAAAAAAACATACTACTTTATTGGAATCAAAGGAACAGGAATGTCAGCCCTCGCCAATTTATTGCATGATGCAAAACATCATGTTATGGGGTGTGATACTGAAAATTACGTCTTTACTGAGGTTGAACTCTTAGAGAAAAACATTGAAATTGTACCTTTTGGATCACAAAATATTACAAAGGATATGGTTGTGATCGTTGGAAACTCCTTTGGTGAAGATCATGAAGACGTTCAATTTGCGAAAGCACAAGGTGCAACCTTATATACCTACCCTAAATTTTTAGGTGAGTACATTGAAAATTATGTCAGTGTTGCGATTTCTGGATCACACGGTAAAACCACAACAACATCCATGATTGCGGACATGTTAAGACATACTGTACCTACGGCACACTTAATAGGAGATGGTCGTGGCCAAAGTGATCCGGGTGCAAATATAATTGCGGTCGAAGCCTGTGAATACAAGCGTCACTTTATTGATTATAAGGCTGATTATAGTATCATTACAAACTTAGAATGGGATCATGTAGATTACTTTACGACTCCTGAAATGTATTTACAAGCCTTTGAAGATTTTGCAAATCAAACACGTAAAGCAGTACTCATCTTTGGTGATGATGCAGATGCTCACACATTAAACGTTACAACACCAACCATTTTCTATGGTGAGAGTGAAGATAATGATCTCTACGTTAAAAATATTGTTGAGACAACATCACACAGTCGCTTTGATGTTGTATACAATAATAAAGAAATTGGAAGTTTTACAATCAACCGTACCGGTC
>JAAZDN010000082.1 GCA_012512805.1 Erysipelothrix sp.
ACGTAACGGAAAACAAGTTGCGGATTGGGTAGTAGATTATGCAAAATCAAGAAATGACGAAGGTGTTGAATACGAATTAATCGACATTAAATCATTTGATCTTCCATTACTTGGAACAGATGTTTCAGCTGAACAAGGTGCTGACATCCAAAGATTTAGTGAAACAATGGCTGCTTGCGATGGATATGTTTTCGTAACACCAGAATACAACCGTTCAGTACCAGGTGCATTTAAAAATGCCTTAGACTACTTACAACCAGAACTACATAACAAAGCTGTAGGTTATGTTGCATATGGTGGATTAGGTGGATTAGCTTCAATCGAATCATTAAGACTAATCAACGCTGAACAAGAATTAGCATCAGTTAGAACAATGGTGACATTCTCACTTATGGCAGACTTTGAAAACATGTCAGTCTTCAAACCAAATGATTACCATGTAGCAAATGCTAACGGAATGTTTACACAATTATTAAACTGGTCAAAAGCATTAAAAACAATTAGATAAAACAGCTCACGCTGTTTTATTTTTTTAGGAGGACACATATGAAAATAAATGGAATACATCATGTCTCATCAATTGTGGGCCATGCACAGAGAAACTTAGATCAATACGCAGGCGTTTTAGGTATGCGTTTGGTCAAAAAAACACTGAACTTTGACGACTCAAGTACGTATCACTTTTACTATGGTAATGAAGATGGAAGTTCAAATCTTTTAACAACCTTCCCTTGGAATGATGCTGTGGATGGGAAAGTGGGATCTGGTCAAGTTGGAATCACAAGCTTAGCGGTCAACGTTGGAACACTTGATGATTGGCAAGCACGCTTAAATCAATTTAAACTTGAAAGTACACTCAGTGTCAAATATGGACAAAAAACCTTAAGTTTTGAAGATATTGACGGATTAAAATACGAACTTGTGGAAAGTGATAAACTACCAAACAGCAAGTGGGAATTTAATGGTGTTGATAAAAATCATGCAATCAAAGGTATTGAACGTGTTACATTATTTTCACGCATTCCTCAAACAACAATTGAACTGTTTAAAACAATCTTTAATTATGAAGTTGTGTCTGAAAATGATGAGGCAGTCTTACTACAGGTGAGTGAAGATCTTGGGGGTACCCTTGAAATTATTAAAGAAAAAGTCGAACTCGGTCAACAAGGTGTTGGAACCGTCCACCATCTTGCCCTCAGTATTGATAATGGTGATGAAGATGCTTGGGTATCAAAACTACAGGCTGCAGGCTATCGACCAACTGAAGTGAAAGATCGTAAGTACTTTAGATCCATCTACTTCCGTGAAAAAGGTGGTATTCTTATTGAACTCGCAACCGTTAAACCTGGGGTTCTTGTTGATGAAAGTGAAGAAAATTTGGGGAGTGAATTACTCATTCCACCACACTATGAAATCATACGAGAAGAAATTGAAGCGACGATCATGCCGGTTACGGTCCGTGAAGTGGATAAACTTGAAGGCTATGGTTATCGTGATATGTACGAATACAACTTACTTCGAGAAAAAGCACGACTAAAAGAAGATCTTCTTGCCTTAAAAAATCAAAAAACCTTAAGTGCAGAAGATGTTTACAAGATTTCAGAGTTAAAAAAAGCTATAATAAAAGTTAAATAGAAAAGTAGGGGTTATATATGGAAAAATTAAAAACATTAATCGTGCTCTTTAAGGCACATACTAGCGTCGGTAACAATGTGAAGTTATCACTTAGCGATAGTGTTTTAACGCTCAATGAATTTGCGGTCATGGAGGCACTCTATACAAAGGGGGCTATGCGTACGCAAACACTTGCGGAAAGTATTCTTATTCCCAACAGTAGTTTAACCTATGTATTGGATATGCTAGTGGAAAGTAGCTATGTTGAACGCATTAAAGATGAAGATGATAAACGTTGTTTACTCATCAATCTAACGAAAAAAGGTAAGAAAACCTTTGAAGAGATTTATGCGAAACATCATCAACATATGCTTAAAATATTCAATGCATTATCTGATGAAGAAGAATTAGAATTACAACGATTATTAAAGAAATTAGGTAAAAAAGCAGAGGAGGTTTATGCACATGAAACAAGCAACTAGAGTTGGAAATAATGATCATTTAATCATTATGTTACATGGAACAGGTGGTAGTGCATCTGATCTATTTGGAATTGGTGAAATACTGGATCAAGATGCTACATTTGTAGGTATTGAAGGTGAAGTCTTAGAAAATGGGATGCGTCGTTATTTTAAACGTTATGCTGATGGAAGTTTTGATCTTGAAAGTTTAAAAGAAGAAACAGAAAAAGTTTACAATGAAATTGTGGATATTGTAAAAGACTATCCAGAGCACCGTATTACGGTTATTGGATATTCCAATGGTGCGAATATATTAACGAGTATCTTTAAAACATTTAGTAATGTTCCGGTTGATAACGCGATTTTATATCACCCATCACCAACACTCAATGAACAAAAAGTTGCATCACAAAAAACGAATGTTATGCTAACAAGTGGTCAACAAGATCCCTTTATTAGTGAGAGTGAATTCAGTGATTTAGCACGTGCTTATCGTAGTGCAGATGTTTCTACATCCGTCTTTACCCATGAGCTTGGACATCAATTGTTACAGTCAGAACTTGAGGCTTCAAAGGCCTTCTTATGCGCATGAAAACATTTGTGAACTATGCATCACTCACACAACGTGAGCGTCAAAAAATAACAGGGGCCGCAATTATTCCACGCCCCATAGCATGGATTAGCACAAGAAACCTAAATGGATCGATTAATGTCGCTCCTTTTAGTTTTTTTGTAATGCTCTCACCTTCAATGTTAGTCGTCTCCTTTACTAAGGGAGATACAAAATCAAAGGATAGTTTTGTGAACATACACCGGACAAAAGAAGCAGTTGTAAATATTGGCGATACCCATCTTGTTGAGGCCATTGATAATACATCTCAACCCTTAGACTATAATGAGAGTGAATTGAGTTTAGTAAACTTAAACATGCTGGATAGTCAACTGGTAGATGTACCGTTTATTCAGGAAGCACTTGTAAGTTTTGAAGTGGTATTACATGATGAAATGTTGCTGGATGATGATGGTAAACACTCAAATGTTGTGGTACTAAAGATAGTGGGCAGTCATATTAATAAAGATATTTATAATGAAGAAAAAGGTTATGTAACAATTAACAGTCCGATTTCCCGTTTAGCTGGTGCAGCTTTTGGAGCATCAACACCACTGACGTATACACGTAAATTTACAAAATAAGCACTTATATTACGGTTTGATAGTGTATAATATGCTACAAAGGGTGGGGATATCATGCGAATAAAAGTACAGTTAAGTGAACAGGATTTTGTAGACTTTAATGTCTTTCATGTTCAAAACGATGAGAGTGTAATAAAGGGGTTAAAAAAGCAAAGAATGACCTCATCACTGATCATTGCAGCAATTGGTGGTTTGGCAGCATTTATGACAAAAAATGAGAATCGTATTTATATGATACTTATTACGTTGGGACTTGTAGCCTTTACGTATTTAAACTTTAATAAATCAATTGTTCGATCCATTGAAAAGCGTACAAAACGTGAAATTAAAGCTGGACGTTTCACAACGGCATTATCAGCGGTGGACACAACGATTGATGATGAAGGTATCAGTCAACATGAGGATGAACAACGTGCAACTGTGAAATGGGAAGCCATTCACAAGGTATATCTTTGTGATGATCGCATATATCTATATGCGAGTAATGCAGCACTTGCTATTCCTTTTTCAACATTAAGCAATGATGAAGTGGCTGAGTTAAAAGGATACATTGAACAGAATGTCAATGTAGATCTGATTATTGACAAACAAGGAGTATAAGGATGAAACTCTATGTCAAACAAAGTGTCTTTACACTCGGTGAAAAGTTTACGATAAAAAATGAACGTGGTGAAGATATGTACTATGTTGAAGGATCTTTTATGTCGATTCCAAAGAATTTTTCAATTTATGATCATAATCATAACCTTGTTGCGAGAATTGAAAAACAATTGTTTCGCTTTCTTCCGCATTACAACATCCAACTGTCAGACCGTGAAGTTGTGATCCGTCGTAACTTTACCTTCTTTAAAATGGAAGTTGAAATCTTAAATTCAAACTGGATACTTCAAGGTGATTTCTTTGCACACGAGTACAGTGTTGTGAGTGTTGATCATCCGATCATGTATCTGAGTAAAGAATGGTTTACATGGGGCGATAGTTACGAATTAAATATTGGTGATCCCGATGATGCGCCACTGTGTATCGCCATTGCGGTCGTTGTGGATCATTTACTGATTCAACAAAATAACAATTAATAAATTTGAGTAAATTATGAAATATTGTAATTTACTTTTTTTATTAAAAATCATGTCATTTG
>JAAZDN010000083.1 GCA_012512805.1 Erysipelothrix sp.
GGTAAAGAAGTGATCTACTCACTTGATGATCATCATATTGAAGAAATATTTAAGATTGGACTAACCCATATCTTAGAAGAAGATGAAAAGTAAAAGACACTAGTAGGGTCTTTTTAATATTTAAATGATGAATTGACGTAAGTATTTATATGCGAGAATTACCGATTTATCAATATCAGCTTCACTGTTTTCAAAGGCTGTATCTTCAACTTCCACAACAGCATATCCACTAAATCGAATATCGTTGAGCGCTGAAACATACAGTCCCCAATTGACATCACCCTGACCTGGTATTTTTGGACTCATATATTCTAGTGGGTTGGCCATAATACCGACATCATCGAGTTTATCTTGATAAAGTTTAATATCTTTAAAGTGAACATGGAAGATGCGGTCTTTAAACTCGTACAGAGGTTTGATGTAATCGATGTGTTGCCAAATGAAATGTGAAGGATCATAGTTTATTCCAAAGTACTCATCGGATTCTTAGTTGGTGTTGCAGCCATTATGCAAGTAGCACGTATTGGAGCAATGGACTTTGCGAATGCAGGTAGTGGATATGAAATGGATGCAATTGCATCTGTTATTGTCGGTGGAACAAGTATGTCAGGTGGTAAAGGGAAGATAGCAGGAACAGTAATGGGAACATTAATCATTGCGGTTATGAATAACTTACTCAACCTCTTAGGAGTCCCTCCATTCTTACGTGAAGCATTTAAAGGATTTATTGTTGTTATTGCGGTATTACTACAAAAGAAAGAAAATGCTTCAGAATAATTATTTACATTATAAAGATGAAAAGACATGTCAAAATGATATGTCTTTTTAAATTAGAACGTATAAAAGCCTACAAAAGGGAGATGGAATAAGGGGTTTGTAGGATTGAAAATAATGAAAAGAAATAAACCGTTTTCAAATGTGAACAAAATATCATGATAATAAAATCGAAATGTAAAGAGATATGCTTTATTTTGTCAAAAACGATTGACAACGGTAAGATTTTTAACTAAAATTATAATAGTTAGCAATGGCTAACTGAATATAAAATTGTCTCCATGAATAATGATGGAGTTGAACATAAACGACGATATTGAGATTCTGATGTCAAAAGGATGTGCTAGTGTATGTCAGTAAAAATCAAATTAGGACTTGCCATTATCATTTTGTCCATTCTATCCTTAAGTATTGGAAACTTAGATTTTAGCTGGTTTGATCTTTTACGCGGACATCGAGAGTCTCTTAATGTTCTTATTGTGAGTCGGATTCCACGCTTAGTGGCGGTGATCCTAACGGGTGTAGGTTTAAGTATTGGTGGATTAATTATGCAACAAATTGTTCATAATAAGTTTGTTTCACCGTCCACAACCACAACCGCATCATCAGCTCGCTTAGGAATTATGTTCGCAATTGCCTTTTTACCACAACAAAGTATGCTACAGCGATCAGTCTTTGCCTTTACATTCGCCTTAGTTGGAACGCTTATGTTTATGTGGTTGATGCAAAGAATAAAGTTTAAAGATGTTGTATTCGTCCCACTTTTGGGAATGATGTTAGGTAGTGTCATTGATGCTATCACAACATTTCTTGCACTCCGTTTGGATGTCATGCAAACATTAAATGGCTTTACCATCGGTAGTTTCACACTGTTAATTAAAGGACGTTATGAGATGATGTACTTACTTGTCTTAGTCATCATTATTACGTATGTGTATGCTAAGGCCTTTAATATCGTTGCACTTGGATCAGATTATGCGAATAATTTGGGTTTGAATTATAAACAAGTCGTAATGATCGGTGTTTTGATTGTCTCATTGAATAGTGCTGTTATTGTCAGTATTGTTGGAAACATTAGTTTTGTCGGTATTATTATTCCAAATCTTGTATCACGCTGGTTTGGTGATAAGGTTGACAGTACGCTAACGCTAACGGCCTTATGTGGAGCCCTATTTCTCTTAGTGGCAGATATTATCTCAAGACTCATTATCTTTCCGTATGAAGTGCCAGTCAGTTTAACGATTGGAATTATTGGTAGTATCGGATTTATACTCTTAATTATGAAGCAGGTGCGACATGAGTGATCGTAAGAAACTAATAGTAATGTCAATCATAGCTGCACTTGTCTGTTTTATATATGTAGCCTATGGTTTAAATAGTAATAATTATGCTTATTTATTGTATCGACGGATTCCGCGTTTAGTGGCGATGATTATTGTTGCGATTGCGATCTGTGTGGCAAGTGGGATATTTCAAACGATAACAAACAATCGTTTACTCACACCAGACTTACTGGGATACAGTCAGTTGTACATATTTATCCAAACATTAATGGTCTTTCTTTTAAGAAGTAGTCATCCGCTGAATCAAAATTCAACATTGAATTTTATAAGCGTGATGCTCATTATGGTCGTCACATCGACACTACTCTTTAGTTATATTTTAAAAATAAGTAATCATTATTTATACTTATTGCTCTTAATCGGAATTATCATTAATACACTCTTCTCGAGTGCGAACTCGTTTTTACAAATGATTATTGACCCAAATGAATACTTGGTTCTTCAAAATCAGCTCGTCGCGAGTTTCAACAGTGTTGATATTAAAGTAATTATTGCGGCAACACTCATTCTCATCGTACCATTAATTTGGGTATACCGTAGGTTTGCATATTACGATGTCTTACTTCTTGGTAAGGATTATGCAGAGAACTTAAGTGTTGATTCTAATAAAATGTATATGAATAGTTTAATTGTAATCTCTATCTTAATCAGTGTTGCGACCGCCTTAGTTGGACCGATTGTCTTTCTTGGGATGCTCGTCATTAACATTGCACGGATGAGTGTTAGAGCTTACCAACATAAGGTCTTCATGGCCTATGGTGTCCTCACTAGTATTTTAATGGTAGTAGCAGGTCAATTTGTTATCGATAAGGTCTTTAACCTAAGTATTGCCTTATCAGTTGTTATTAACTTAGTCGGGGGATTCATCATGATTATATTAATCATTAAGGAGAAGCAAGCATGATTGAAATACACAATTTAAGTATGTCTTATGGGAGCCGTCAGGTTTTACACAATATAAATCTTAATATTGAAAAAGGATCCTTTAATATCGTAGTTGGTGGAAATGGTGCAGGTAAATCAACCTTCATCAACCTACTGGGTAGTTTATTAAGTGCAGACTCTGGAGAGATCATTCTTGATAAGCAACCACTACATAAATATAAACGTACAGATAAGGCAAAGAAGATTGCCTTATTAAAACAAGAGAACAAATTGGATTTAAACATTACCGTAAAAGACCTGGTGAGCTTTGGACGCTTTCCACATTCAAAGGGAAGTTTAACGAAAATGGATCATGAGATCATTGAACATTACATGCAAAAAACAGCGACTGATGAATATGCACACCGTCCAATTAATCAATTGTCAGGTGGACAAAGACAACGTGCCTTCTTAGCGATGATCCTCGCCCAACAAACGGATGTCATTCTTTTAGATGAGCCATTAGCAAGTCTTGATCTTAAACACTCGGTTGAATTTGTTAGTTTATTAAAAGAAATTTGTACAACAGAAAATCGTACAGTAGTGATGATTGTACATGATATAAATATCGCAACGATGTTTGCGGATCAAATCATTGCCCTTAAAGATGGTCATGTCCGTGCCTGTGGGTGCATCAGTAACGTCATGAATAAATCATGTTTATCAGATATCTTTGGTGTTGAGTTTGAAGTAACAAATATAGATGAGCGTTTAATATGCTTCGTAAAATAGGAGAAAAATATATGAAAAAGAGTTTCGTAATGATCGTAGTTCTAATGTTTATCGTTGGATGTGGATCTTCCACACCAGATCAAAATCAAGATACGATCACAATTAAACATAGTGCGGGTGAAAGTGAAGTTGTATTAAATCCACAAAAGGTCGTCATCTTTGATATAGGAATATTAGATATGTATCAAATCTTAGACCTTCCTGTAGCAGGTGTTCCTCAAGCAAGTTTATCAGAACGTTTTAATGCATATCGTGGATCAGATATTACAAACGTTGGAACGCTAAAAGAGCCAAATTATGAAGTCTTAGCTGAAATGCAGCCTGATCTTATTATAATATCAGCTCGAGCTGCAGCAGAATATGATGAACTCAGCATTATTGCCCCAACGATAAATTTAACCTTAGATAATGAACATTATTTGGACTCCTTAAATAATCGCTTAGATATATTGAAACAGTTATATCCAGATAAGGATGAAGCAATAGAGAGTGAACGTAGTAAAGTTATGGATAGCGTAGATGCCTTAAAAGTCAAAACCGCAAACATGCAAGATACAACACTCTTTGTGATGAGTAATGGAGATACTCTATCAATTTATGGTCCAGGCTCACGCTTTGGTTTCATCTATGATGAACTTAATTTTAAACCTTTAGCAAATATTGAAGTTGATGAATCAACACACGGTCAACAAATTGGTTTTGAATTTATTGCCCAGCACAATCCGCAATATATTATTGTGCTTGATCGTCTTCAAGTGACTGAAAACAATCGTGAGAGTGCACATGAATTATTAGACAATGAACTGATCAGTATTACGGATGCGTACTTCAACAATAACATTACCTATGTAGATCCATTTGCTTGGTATGTAGAAGCCGGTGGTCTTGAGGCAACCCACATTATGTTAGCTGAATTAGACAAACTTATAAAATAGAGAGCGAAAGCTTTCTTTTTTTATACACTTCTACTAATATAAGCATTTTTTGTGTAGATAATGTGTAAACCTACGATTTTACATAAACTTTACATTAAGTGGATATTGCACTTTACATTCGACTGTTAATATTTATGCATCACAAGAAGGAGATAATAAATAATGAAAAAATTAGTTATGTTTTTAGTAATAGCATTAGTATTAGTTGGCTGTTCAACAGGATCAGCTGTTGAAGGCTTTGATAAAAGTAAAGCAGTAACCGTAGTATCAAGAGAAGACGGATCAGGAACACGTGGAGCATTCGTTGAACTTGCAGGTATTGAAGAAAAAGATGCAGATGGTAACAAAGTTGACCATACAAGCCCAGAAGCAATTATCGCAAATAAAACAGACGTTGTACTCAGTAACATCGCTGGAGACACATATGCAGTTGGATACCTATCATTAGGTTCATTAAACTCATCATTAAAAGGATTAAGCGTTGATGGTGTTGAACCAACAGTTGAAAATATTGTTGCAGATAAATATACTATCGCACGTCCATTCAACATTGTCTTAGGTGATAACGTTGATGAATTAACACAAGACTTTATTGATTTCATTCTTTCAAAAGAAGGACAAGCAGTTGTCGTTGACGCTGGATACATTGCATTAGATGCACCTAACAGCTATACAGCTACAAACATGAGCGGTAAAATTACAGTAGCAGGATCAAGTTCAGTAAGTCCAGTTATGGAAAAATTATCAGAAGCATACCGTGCATTAAACGCAGACGTTGAAATTGAAATGCAAACAAACGACTCAACTGCAGGTGTACAAGCTGCAATTGACAAAACAGTAAACTAAGGAATGGCAAGCCGTGCATTAAAAGATGCTGAAGCAGCTGTTGTTGAAGGAATTGTTATCGCAATCGATGGTATCGTTGTAGTAGTTAACAATGATAACCCATTAGACAACGTAACATTAAGCCAAGTTAACGATATCTTTAGAGGAAATGTCGCTACTTGGGACGAACTAATTGGTGAATAATCTGTACAACAGATTATTATCTAATCAAAAGATGCAATCTATAATGAAGTACGCCTTCATTGTGGCTGCTTCTTTTTCGATTATATCAATAATCTTAATCTTCTATTTTTTAGTCGTTAATGGTCTACCGGCCATCATCGAAATTGGCTTTATCGAGTTTATGTTTGGCACCAAATGGACGCCAGGTAACGTACCACCATCATTTGGAATCTTCCCAATGATTTTAGGAAGTATTTACGTTACAGCCTACTCAATCTTAATTGCGGCACCTGTTGGAATTGGAGCTGCAATTTATATTACTTTTGAATCCTCTAAGAAAGTAAAAGAGCCAATAAAAACATTGATCAATCTATTAGCTGGAATTCCATCTGTTGTTTATGGGTTCTTTGGACTTGTTGTTATTGTGCCACTCGTGCGTAATATTGATGGTAATGGTAACAGTATTTTAAGTGCGTCAATCTTACTTGGATTAATGATCTTACCAACAATTATTTCTATGAGTCATAATGCAATGGAAAATGTGGATAAGGTCTTGTATGACAGTGCAATTGCCCTTGGTGCAACCCACGAACAGGCTGTTTATAAGGTCATGGTACCGGCAGCGAAATCAGGAGTGATGGCATCACTTGTCCTTGGTATTGGACGTGCAATTGGTGAAACGATGGCCGTTATTATGGTTATTGGTAACCAAGCGATCATTCGTCTTCCCTTTGATATTTTCAAGGGAGTGAGAACATTAACAGGTAATATTGTAATTGAAATGGGATATGCTGCAGGGCTTCACCGTAGTGCCCTAATTTCAACGGGACTTGTCCTCTTTGTCTTTATTATCCTCGTTAACAGTTTATTCAACGTGATCAATAAGGGGACAAACAAATGAAACAAAAACTATTAAGACTTTATTCACGCCTATCGATCTTTGTGGTTATGGCTGCGAGTCTCTTTCTTATCTTTTATATTTTAATTAATGGTATTCCTTATTTAAAACCATCGCTCTTTTCACTAACCTATACTAGTGAGAATGTTTCGATGTTACCTGCAATCATTACAACAATTTATATTGTGTTAATGACGCTAACTATTGCCCTACCGATTGGGGTTGCGACCGCAATTTATCTTGTGGAATATGCAGCACGTGATAGTCGTTTAGCAAAAATTATGAAGATTTCAACCGAAGCATTATCAGGTATTCCATCGATTATTTATGGACTCTTTGGATTCTTATTCTTTGTTACAGCACTCTCATTTTCATATTCAATGGTTGCGGGGGCTTTAACACTCGCAATTATGATTCTACCGTTTATAATAAGAACAACACAGGAAGCGCTCATTGATGTTCCAGATAGTTATCGAGAAGCTGCCTTAGGTTTAGGATCAAGTAAGTTATACATGATCTTTAAAGTAGTACTACCGAGTGCCTCTGCTGGGATCTTATCAGGAATTATTCTCTCGATTGGACGTATTGTCGGTGAGAGTGCGGCCCTTATCTATACATTAGGTACGGTTGCGAAAATACCTGATGGATTGTTCTCATCAGGACGAACACTATCCATTCATATGTGGGCTCTATCATCTGAAGGATTTAATACGAATGAAGCTTATGCGACAGCCGTTATTCTATTGGTTCTCGTCTTTGCAATGAATGGTGCTTCAATGTTAATTACGAAGAAGCTTATGAAAGGAAATAATAATGAAACTACAAATTAAAGATTTAAACCTATGGTATGGTGATTTCCAAGCCCTCCATAATATATCAATGAACATTCAACCGAACGAAATTACTGCCTTTATTGGACCATCAGGTTGTGGAAAAACTACCTTCTTAAAAACATTAAACCGTATGACTGACCTTATTGAAGGTTGTAAGGTTGAAGGTGAAATTTACTTAGAGAATGATAACATTCATAAGGTTAAAAACTTAGAACAGTTTAGAAAACGTGTAGGGATGGTATTTCAAAAACCAAATCCCTTCCCAATGAGTGTTTATGATAATGTTGCCTTTGGACCACGTGCCCACGGAATTACTAAAAAAGCTGCACTTGATAAAATTGTTGAAAAGGCATTAAAAGATGCAGCAATTTGGGATGAGGTAAAAGATCGTTTGCATAAGAGTGCAATGTCTTTATCTGGTGGTCAGCAACAACGTGTATGTATTGCACGTACCTTAGCCATTGAGCCAGAAGTTATTTTAATGGATGAGCCAACAAGTGCGCTTGATCCAATTTCAACAGCTAAAATTGAACAGTTAATTATGGAATTAAAAAATGATTATGCTGTCGTTATCGTTACGCATAACATGCAACAAGCTGCGCGTATTTCTGATAAAACAGCCTTCTTCTTAGAAGGAGAAGTTGTGGAAATGGGCGACAGTGAACAAATATTTACAAATCCAAAAGATAAACGAACAGAGGATTACATTACAGGGAGGTTTGGTTAATGCGTACCGTATTAGACCGTCAAATTATTGTTCTGCGCAATCAAATTGCGGAAATGGGACTTTTGTGTGAAGAAGCACTAAATCGTGCAATGCGAGCGCTACGTGAGAAAGATCTAACGTTAGCTGCTGAAGTTATTAAATATGATGACCATATTAATATTATGGAAAAAGAAATTCAATCACTATGTTATTCATTACTTGTTCGCCAACAACCGGTTGCGAGTGACTTCCGTTTTATTTCAGCAAGTTTAAAAATTGTAACAGACTTAGAACGTATTGGGGATTATGCAACAGATATTAGTGAGATTGTTATTGAATACAGTGATGATGAATTTGTCTATCAAGATCAGCTTGTAGCAATGAACGAAGATGTTATTGTGATGTTACGTGATAGCATTGAAGCACTCATGAGCATGGATATTGAACTTGCAAATAAGGTTATAAACTACGATGATCATGTAGATAAAGGTTTAGATGAATTGAAAAAGAAAATTGCAGATGATATGATGAGTGTACAAGAACATCAATCGTCAATGTTAGATGCCTTTATGATTGCCAAGTATTTTGAACGTTGTGGTGATCGTTGCGTAAACATTGCGAATGCAATTAGCGTTTTACAAACAGGAGAGTAGGTTAAAAATGGCAAAAATCGTAATTATTGAAGATGACTTAGACATTCGTGAACTGGTCCTTTATTCGCTTACTTCTAATCAATTAGAAGGAGTTGGCTTTGATAGCGGTCAAGCCTTTTTTAACAGTGGTTTAAAAAGTGGTGATGTCAGTTTATTCTTACTCGACGTCATGTTACCGGATGATGATGGCCTCAGTATTCTTAAAAGACTACGCAGTGATGCGAACTTTGAAGCAACACCAATCATTATGTTAACGGCACGCTCAAGTGAGATGGATAAGGTCAAGGCACTTGATCTTGGTGCTGATGATTATATTGTGAAACCCTTCGGGATTCTCGAACTCATTTCACGTATTAATGCACGTCTTCGTCGTCAACAGCCAAAATCAATTGTGAGTTATGGTCCCATCCACATTGATACACATAAGTATCAAGTCCATGTGAATGAACAGGTGGTTGAACTTCCAAATAAAGAGTATGAACTGCTCTTATACTTAACGAGTAATGCGGAGATGGTCATTGCCCGGGAAATTTTATTAGAAAAAATATGGGGGTATGACTTTGAAGGTGAAAGTCGCACCCTAGATATACATATGAGTAATTTGAGAAAAAACCTTAGAGATGCAGCGAAGTATTTGATTACTGTACGCGGAGTTGGTTTTAAATTGGGGGATCCTGATGCGTAAACAAATATCTAAGAGTATGATTTTAATTGTCGTTACGAGTGTCCTCATTTTTGCGATGGGAACACTTTTTCTCTTCTTTGATAATGAACGCCGTGACAGTCGTAATGTGGTCAGTCGTCAAGTTGACTATGTCGGAGAGAACTATTTAAAACTTATGAATAATGATGAGACCTTAGACTTGAATATGCTGATTACGCAAAGTCGAATCTCACTCATTAATCCAGAAGGTGTTGTGGTATATGATAATCAATTTCCCTTGGATAAGATTGATAATCATAACGATCGTATCGAGGTTATTGAAGCACGAGCGAATGGACGTAGTTATTCTGAGCGAATGAGTGATAGTTATAATAACATCACCTACTATGAGGCTAAATTATTAGCAGATGGAATGGTCATTCGTATATCAATACCTATTAAAAGTTTTGTGAGTATTACAAAACTTATCGCTCCCTTTATTACCTTAACCTTATTGTTTGTCGTCTTTATTGCGTATATCATTTCAAATCGTGTCGTCAAACGTATTGTATCTCCAATTGAAAAAGTTGATTTAGAGAGTGATTTACAGTCTCCCTATATCGAGCTTGATTATTACTTTAGTGAGATGCGCTCACAGCGTGAACGTCATGCTCAACAAAGTATCAGTATTAATCGTCGTAATGAAACGATCAATTCTATTTTAAATACGATGCAAGAAGGATTTGCGATTGTTGATAGTAAACGAAATCTTTTCTTAGCAAATCAATCGTTCTTAAAATTAATAGGTGTAAAATCATATACGATTAATGATCCCTTATCCCGTTTTATCGTCGATGCTAAGCTTTTAAAACTTGTGGATAAGGCACTACTAAATGAGGGATCTCGCTATAAGTACACCTTAAATGATCGTACGTACCAGATCTATGTGAATCCATCTTCAATCTTAAATGATGATGTTGTAATTTTATACTTTGTTGACGTGACGATGGAGTATTTAAATCAAACGTATCGTGAACAGTTTTCTGCAAATGTTTCGCATGAATTAAAAACACCCTTAACGATCATTAAAGGAATTGGTGAGCTGATCGCTCAAGGTTTAACGAGTGAAGCGAACATTCGTGATTTTGGAAATAAAATTGAAGTTCAAAGTGAACGCCTCTTAAGTATGATCGATAATATTATGCTTATTTCAAAACTTGATGAGAATAAGATTGAGGTAGCCCAAGAAATCGTTAATATGGAGACAATCACGCGCATGGTCTTAGAACATCTCCAAGATAAACTGGAGGCTAAAGAAATTCATGTTGCCTTAAATTTACGTCCACTGTATGTAAAAGGGAATACGCTAATGTTGGATGAAATGCTTTATAATTTAATCGATAATGCTATAAAATATAACCGTCATGGTGGTGTGATTGATATAAGCCTTTCAGAATCGGACTTTGATGTTGTATTTACAATCAGTAATGATGGTGATAAAATACAAAGTAAGGATCGCGCTTATATATTCGATCGCTTTTATCGGAGTGATGCATCCCGTAATAAACAAACAGGGGGGACAGGATTAGGCTTATCAATTGTCAAGCATATTGTCCTTGTGCATCAAGGGACCATCCAAATATTGGATGAGTCAAAGAGTACATTTGAAGTTCGATTACCTCAAATAAACAAACAATCATGACTGTAACAGTCCACCGACACTAACTACTAAATATTACAATTAGTGTTGTATTTGCTAAAATAGTGTTGTAATGGGACTACCGATACCAAATGGGGACACAGATAATTATTAGGTTTAATCCGTATATACAATAACATTGTATAGGGGGTATATGCGGATATGAATGTTACAAAAAATGATATTAGAAAAGTAATTAGAGATTTAACCCTTAACCTAACAGCACAAGTTGAGACCGATTATACGGTCTTTTCAGCATTATCAGTATCTGAAATTTTATTTATCAGTCGCAGTTCAGCAAGTCAGTATTTAAATGAAATGTATAATGATAATGAATTGATTAAAGTTGTATCACGACCTGTATTATACCTCCATCGAGAAGTGTTAGAACTTACCTTTGGGACGAAGGTTGATGAAACTGATTTTCTAAGTTTAAAAGCATTACAAAAGTATTTAACGAACAAGAAGAATATGAGTTTAATTACAAACATTGGACAAAATGGATCCTTATCCTCAATTTTTAATGAACTGTTAGCGTGCCTTAATTATCCGCCATATGGACTCACGCCACTTTTAGTTGGACACATTGGATCTGGACGTAGCCGTTTGATGCATGCAGTGTATCAGCGACTCATTGAACTAAAGGCATACAAACGCTATAGTTTCACGAACATTAATTGCATGGACTACATTTCAAACCCTAGTTTCAAAGATGCACTCGCAAAAGCCATTGTCTATGATCAAGATAAAAACTTTGATCTGATTTATTTAAGTAATATTCAATATTTAAAAGATGATGACTTGACCTATGTCATTACCTTACTGAGTAATCATGATGTTAGAATCAAACCAAGTCATATTATGACATCGCGCATTATTATGAGTACCACTCCAAGTCATTATGCTGAAGCCGCACCACAGGTCTTATACGGTATTGAAGCCTTAATTGAAGTTCCATCATTAAACATGCGCCCAAAACAAGAAGTGCTTGAATTCATTGTGGCCTACTTGATTAAACAATCCATTAAACTGGGTAAAGACATCCAAGTCACATCAAAGTATTTGAGTAATTTAATTAATGCAGACTATGAATTTGGAATGTATACCTTAAAAAATAGAATAAAGGTCAGTTGTGCAAAGGCAAGCTTCAGTCATGA
>JAAZDN010000084.1 GCA_012512805.1 Erysipelothrix sp.
GTTGTGTCGCGGTCCATTCTTAAAATACGAGCCTGTGGAAATAAGTTTTGAACAATTTCTTCAAGCTTTTGCGTCCCTAAACCGACCATATCTAATTTAGTATTATGACACTGTGGACATGCACTACGCAGCTCACGATGATCACAAGTATGACAATGCATATGATTGTCATCTTTATGATAAGACAAGGCCGTGTCACAATGTGGGCATACTAAGACATGTCCACATTCGAAGCATCGCAAAATCGGTGAATAACTACGTCGATTAAGCAGTAAAATACTTTGATTGCCTTGCTCTAAGGTGCGCTTAAGCGCTTGAATCAAATCATTGGCCAGCGGTTGATACTTTAACTGCTTAAGTTGTTTTTGAGTGTTGATTAAATGAATTGTCGGAAGATTTAAATTCACCCGATGCTTTAGTTTTAACAATTGATAGTGACCTTTAACGGCCTTCGCATAACTATCTAACGAAGGTGATGCAGAACCTAAGATAAGTGGACATTGGTGATATTGACATCTGAAATGAGCAATTTCGCGTGCATGATAATAAGGAGTCGAATCTTGTTTAAATGAGTCATCATGTTCCTCATCCATCACGATTAACCCTAATTCTTTAAACGGCATAAAAACAGCCGAGCGTGTTCCTACGACAATACTGACTTCATTTTTTTGAACGCGCAAATATTGTTCGTATTTTTCTTGATTACTTAAACCTGAATGGTAGACCCCAATATCTTGACCAAAGCGCTTTTGAAAGCGATCGATCATTTGTGGTGTCAATGAAATCTCTGGTACTAAAACTAAAACTTGCTTCCCTTTATTAATCACCGTTTTAGCGCATTGTAAATAAATCTCAGTCTTGCCCGAACCGGTCACCCCATGAAGCAGAGTTGTTTTATATTTATTCAGATCGATCTCAGCTAAAACAGCTTGTTGCTCATCATTAAGGACAATGTCGCTTTTTAGTGCATTAATATCTTGTTTAACATACTCTTTAGTAATTTCAAAGCGTTCTAAAACCCCTTTATCTAACAAGGTTTTTAACATTGATGGACTTACTTTACGAGCCTCACTATAAGCTCTTGATTCACCAATAAAACTAACAAAAACACTTTGTTTATCGGTCAGTGATGCCTTAGCATCGATAACACGAACCATTGTTTGGGTTTGTTTATCTTGATAACTTTTCGTTGGTCGCAAGACATTAGGTAGAATTGCTTGAAAACAGCGAATGATTGGGTTGAGCGTTGTTTTAGCCATCCAATAACCCAATTCCATTAATTCTTCATTAACAATCGGGGTATCATCGATGATTTCTAAAACATGCTTTAGTTCAAAATCAACTTCTCCTTCATAGCTTCGTTTCACAAAGCCAATCCTTTGGGTTGCATTGACCGGCACTAAAACACGACAACCAGGAGCTATCGCTTTTGAACATTCATAAGTTAAGACACCGTTAAATAAAAATGGGTCTTCAATAAAGACGTCGACTAATTTCATTGTTTAATTATATCATTGTTTGCTTGTGATAATAAGAAAAGACGAGATTTTATACTCGTCTTGTTTCACTATTCAATTTCGATATCGCCACTGGTCGTTGTTATATTTAACTTTAATTCCCCATTTGCATTAAGAGGTCGATCAGATTCAATTTCACCTGAAGTAGTCTTCGCACTAATTACAAGTGCAGGATGGTTTGAAATAAGTGTTACTTCAACATCTCCTGAAGTACTCTCAATATCAAATTGATTAACAACTTCTAAACCACTTACCTCAATTTCACCTGAAGTAGTCTTAACTTGTAATTCACCTTTAAGGCGCTCTATCTCGACATCTCCAGAAACACTGGTCACTTGACCGCTAACATCACCATTATTCAGTTTAATATCACCAGACGTACTATTGATGAATAAATCAGAGAGCTTCGCATTTAAAACGTTTACATCACCACTGGTTGTTTCAATATGTAGAGATGATAAAGCCGCGGCTGGAACCTTAATCACTAGTTTTGCGATTCGTTGCCAACCAATTACATTGCTATTGGTGTTTGTTTGTTCAATAAGTAATACCCCATTATTAAGAGCATGAGTAATCGTAAAGTCTTCTGTATTTCCATAATAATTCACCTGAATGTCGTCGACTAAAGAACTTACTTCATAGTCAACATCAACATTCACTAAACGCACATCAATTTTATTAACTGATGAGAGCTCATAATGCTCTTCATCAAGCAAGTCTGGTTGGATATCATTTCCATCAATGAAACGAGGAATTTTTAAAAAGCCAAGGTCAATCATGTAATTAGATGATCCCCAGTTGATTGTTTGCGTTGCAATTAAACCGACAACAATCACTAATGCGATTAATAAAACGGTTAGTAAAGTTTTTATTTTTTTCATATACTACTCCTTTTTTAAACTTATTTTAATTAATTGAGTTATGAGCGCTGCTCCCACAAAGACTAGCCATGAAACACTGAGTTTTATGGCACCACTAAAGAAAATAAGGGCCGCGATGGTAAAGACAATTCTTGAGGATAGACTATAGACATCTAACTCAATTTCTTGAGGATCAAACTGATTTACTTTTTTTAGCATCATTAATAATTCGATCACTAAACTAATTGCATATCCCACTAAATATAAAGTTAAGTCAACGGTAATTTTAGTTAGGAAGCTTCCAATAACTAACATCGTTACCATTAAATAAATAATCGTTTTAATGTCTTGTAGTCTTTCGCGCTCTTTAACACTAAACATTAATGATTTTCCTTTTTTGAGAGGCTCATTTATCGCTCTAGTTTGAAAAACAAGGGCTAGTAATATCATCACTATCGCGATAAACACCCCAAAGATACTTAACTCATCTTCAATAAAAGATAAACTAATTAATAAAATTGGAGTCATTACAAACAATAGGACACTTAGATAGTGATTTGTATTCATGGAAAGTTCTTTAGATTCACTCTTTGCATCTAGTTCAACATCACTTTCGACTAATTCTTGAACATCACCGATACTGGCGATGACTTTTTGATAAGCGAGTTCATTCGATAATCCTTCTTTTATATAATCATCATATTTATCGATTAAATTAGCGATTAGTTCTTCTTTTGTTTCATCAATGGTGTCAGTATTAGGCAGTTCGCTAAACAAACTATCCACATACACTTTAAGTCTATTTTTCATGTTCGCCTCCATGACCTTGATAAATTAAAATATCAATTAAACCTTTAGCTTCTTCCCAATCTTCATAATGACGCTTTAGAGCCTTTTGACCATCA
>JAAZDN010000085.1 GCA_012512805.1 Erysipelothrix sp.
GCAATAACAACATCACGGACACTACCGCAACAGGCTTCTTTTCTTATCGTGTTCATACTACCTCCTTCAATTACTACAGTGTGATTATAGCATTATTACCCCTAGTTTTAAAGCCACGCTCTTTACATTGTTAAATGAGAGGATTAAAAAACAAGCATCAGCTTGTTTCTTAAATGTTTACTTTAGCCACGCTGTAATGTCATCATAAAGTGTATCTGTAGCATCAACACTTGTGTCATTAAAAATAAATGTTTGATCCTTTGTTTTAACGATGATGTAATTATCAACATCACTGTATATATAAAGCATCACATTACCATACGTATCCAGGCTGAAGTGTCCAAAGTTTTTCTTTAAACCACCAAAGCCATTACTACGAATGCCCTGTGGTATGCTATTTACTTCTTCGATTGATACAATGTCTTCCTTATTGATACTTCGATCATACATTGGTGCATCAATCACAATCTGTTGTGCATCAATCTGATATTTGTAATCTGAGAATGTTGAATAGCCAAGAAAGATAAGGATCCATAATATAAGCAGAATGATTGATGCCATTAAGGCCTTTCCAAGTGGATGGGCTGCATTGATGGTCATTCCCATACTTGAAACGCGTTTTGGAACAAACAGGCGTTTATCATTTGGATTATAGTAGGCACCCCAACGATACATTTTACTTGTATCTTGAAGATAGTCTTCGCCACTTACACTCTCAACTTCGCGTATTTGACGCGTTTGCCACACGGCAATGAGTGTTATACCTAGCATTAAGATTCCAGAGCCTATAAAGAGAAGAAGTGGACTGTTTTTTTGTGCTCCGAATACTAAAATTAAATAGAAGACGAGCATGAGTAATCCAATGAGTGTTGCACTTATACTTTGAATCTTGTTAATACGAATTGACATTTCAACATTAATTTTAGAATCAGTATTCAAATGAGATGGTGGTACTTGCTTGTAGTACACATACAGTGGAAACAGCATAATAATCGGTCCTATGCATCGCGCAATAAGTGGAATATCATGTATTAATAGTGGGACTAAGCTTAGGATGAGCATCACATACAAATAAATACTAGAAATCTTACCTTCTTTACTTGAAGTTAAAACACCTAAATCAACACGAACCTTATGATCATTATGATAGTAAAGATCGTGTGCTTTCTTATACGCTTCTAATTTATTTTGATACGAATTAATAAGTATCCAGTTTAAACTGATATTTAACATAAAGGATACGATCATTACAACTTCATACACATCATAAAATATATCATCCATCAAGAGCACACTCACAAGTATTGAACCAACGAATACAATAAGTACCGAACGTTTAAACTGTTTTAAAAGTGCTACAACTTCTGGTTTCTGTTGATCACTCTGTGAAAAGGTTATGCCGAGTAGTTGTTGATTATTGGGACGTATATATAGAAATGATGTCACCATCATTACCGCATAGACCATCCACATGATTCCTGTTGTAAAATAGATCATTATGATTCATCTCCTTTATAAATTGTCGATACCATCGTCTCAAGGGTATCCATAAGTGTATCTGAGTCTATTCCTCTTAGCTTTAACTCTGATAGAAGTACTTGTAAGTCTAAGAGGTCAACATGTTGAAGTTCATCCAGTGTCTTATTCATCGCACAAATCTTAGCTCCATGACGACGATCAATATCTATAACTCCAAAATCTCTTAGTAAGCCATAGGCCTTATTGACAGTCATTGCATTTACGCCTAATTGTTCCGCAAGTTTTCGAACAGGAGGAAGCGGATCTCCAACCTTTAATTGACCCTTTGCGATACCTACGATAATCTGATCTTTAATTTGTTTATATATCGCAACTTCACCAATCATATCTATTTCAAGTAACATCATAACACCGCCTTTGTATACATATTGTAATACAAACATACAAACATGTCAAATAAAAACCAGCTCACTAAGAACTGGGCAAATAAACGTTAAGGTTTATTTTGTTTGAATCGTTGGTAATACACTATCTAATTCACTAAAAATGATGTTTGAATCTGTAACAAAGTTTGGTGTTACTGTTACAAGTACATTTTTGTATACATAGACATCCATAACGCCTTCAGTACTGTTGATTGCATCAATGTATGATGCATCTGCACTTACAAAACGTGGGAAAGTAATGACTGTCATTCCTTGATCACCACTTCCAATACGTGAAATTGTTAAGTGACCTTTTTCTGATTCCATTTGTGCTACAACAGCTTCCATAAAGGCATCGTATTCAGCACTGTTTGTTTTTGTTGCAAAGATACTTGCTTGATCTGCTTCTTTAACTTCCACAGTTTCTAAAGTCATATCACTCACTAAGTTATTTTTAATTGTGTCCACATTCATTGCTTCAATGATTTGTGCTGCCAATGTAACTTTGTTATCAACAACTGGTGTTTCATTATCTTCAGAATTACTTGCAGAAGAACATCCGACCATGACGAATAAAACTAATAATAATACTAATAAACTTTTCTTTTTCATAACCATCCTCCGTATATATTATATCAACTGAACCGGTACATTAACAGGTTTACACATTGCACTTTTTATGCTATTCAAGTAATAAAACAGAGGAACTTTTGATTAAAATCATCAATTAGTGTTATATTTCCTAGTCATTTGGACGA
>JAAZDN010000086.1 GCA_012512805.1 Erysipelothrix sp.
CTTATGCGGTCAGTTTACTTAGAGATAATAAAATCAAACGAATCATTTTAACAAGACCAGCGGTCGAAGCTGGTGAAAATTTGGGTTTTTTACCCGGGGACTTAAAAGAAAAAGTGGATCCATACCTTCAACCTCTCTATGATGCTCTTTACATCCTTTTAGGACAGGAAAGCGTCGAAAAGATGTTGGATAAGAAAGTTATTGAAATTGCTCCACTAGCATACATGCGTGGACGAACCTTAGACGATGCGTTCATCATTTTAGATGAAGCACAAAACACGACTGATGCACAAATGAAAATGTTTTTAACCCGCATGGGATATAACTCAAAAATGATTGTTAATGGTGATGTTACACAAATTGATTTGCCACATCATCAACCATCAGGATTATTAAAGGCCATCGCTTTGTTAGAGAAACTAAATGAAATTGAGATTGTTCAACTTGCGTTTGAAGATATCGTTCGACATCCATTAGTTTCAAAAATACTTAAAGAATATGAAAAGAGGGAAACAAATGACCAAGATACTAATAATCGAAGACGAGGATAGTATTCGCCGATTACTCCGCTACGATTTAAAAACAGCGCATTATGATGTCGAAAGTAGCGCAGATGGGTTAGAAGGATATCGAATGGCTTTAGAAAATAATTACGATATTGTTTTAATCGACTGGATGTTACCCAACAAGCACGGATTAGATATTATTAGTGATTTAAGAAAAAATAATATTAATTCTATCTTAATTATGTTAACTGCCAAAGATGAAGAAGAAGACATATTAGATGCATTTGATGCAGGAGTCGATGATTATATAACTAAACCTTTTTCATCACGTCAAATTCAAGCTCGTATTAAAGCACATCTAAAGCGATTTAACCCACAAACATCATCCCTAAGTGTCATAGCAAATTTACATTTAGATCGAGATCGTTATCAAGTATTTGTGAGTGATGAAGAAGTTCATCTAACCAAGAAAGAGTTTGATCTTTTAGAGTACTTAATTGATAATCAAGACCATGTCGTCTCTAGAGACCAAATTTTAGAAACGATTTGGAATTTTAATTACGACGGAGATACGCGCATTGTCGATGTCCACATTTTTAAACTACGAAACAAACTCAAAGATTCGGGATGTGAAATTAGATCGCAACGGGGCGTAGGTTATGTCTTCAAAAAGATTTAATATCATTTCATTTATTCTATTTTTAATATTATCAATTCATTCTTTTTTGAGTTATCCAAATCAAGTCTTTGTTCAAATTATTTTGGTTATCTTTTGCATTCTATATTTAACTTGGTCGACATGGATTCGCTTTAATGAAAAGCCGGTTCGCTTTAAGAAAGAATCAAAGCCGACAGCGATTGAAGTGACATCACTCATTCATCATATTCCTTTACCATTATGTGTTGTTGATAATCATCAGCAGTTTGTATATGTCTCAAATAGTTTTAAAAGACTGCTCATTAAACCTGCAGAAACGGTAGACCAGCTTGATGTTGAGATGAGAAATATTATTGATTCCGCTATTGCTTCCGACAAGAAAGAATTATTAGAAGTCCCATATC
>JAAZDN010000087.1 GCA_012512805.1 Erysipelothrix sp.
CTTCTGTAATCGCATATTGCTTAATTAATTCTTGTTTTCTTTCTTTACTAATCATATTTAGTCCTTCTTTCTATTGACCTTCTACTCCACGTCATGGTTGGACAATCCAATAACCTAGAATAAAAGCATAGTTACTATACCATATTCAGCAATACAATGCAACGAATAATACACTTTTAAACCCACGATTATATCGAATAAAATTCACTATTTTGATCAAAATTGATATTTGTCAATTATTTATTTAGTTTCAAATCTTATAATATAAGATACAGTGGAGGTTATAATGAAAAAATTTAGTTTAGATGAAAAAGTATTTGATGTCGTAAATCGCATCCCGGAAGCAAAGGCCGTCTTTATTGACTTAGGTTTTACGCACCTTGCGAATGACACAATGTACAATACCGTAGCAAAAGTTATTACCTTACGTAAGGCCGCAGGCATGCATAAGGTTGCATATGAAACAATTGTTGATGCCTTTGAAGGCATTGATGTAGAGATAGAGGAGGACAGTTTATAATGAGTGAATTAATTACAAACAAACGAGAACAAGATGAAAACTTCTTAAAACGCCAAGAAAAGTTAAAGGGTTTAATCTTGCGTTTACATGATGGTGAAGATGAAGATGTTGTAAAAGAAGACTTTAAAGAACACTTCAGTGGTGTCTCATCCTATGAAATTTCACAGATGGAACAATCCTTAATGAATGAAGAAAATATTGATGTTGAACAAGTTCAACTCCTCTGTTCAATTCATGCGAATATCTTCAAAGGATCGATTGAAGAAGTCCATACGATCAACCGTGAACATGAAAAAGTAGGTCACCCTGTTCGTGTGATGCGTGAAGAAAACTATGCTCTTACAAACTTACTTGAATCATTGAATAATAACGTGAAACAATACGTCAGTGATTACAGCGAAAAATATCGTATGAACGTGATGGCCCAAATGAACTTACTCTGGGACATTGATAAGCACTACACCCGTAAAGAAAATACCTTCTTCCCAATAATGGAACGTAATGGTGTTACGGCACCACCTAAGGTCATGTGGGGTGTTGACGATGAAATTCGAAACTTAATTAAAGACTTTAGAGCGCTTATTGATACGAAGAGTCAAGATAATCTACTTGAAACTTACCTTGTAATGGAAAAAGAAATCGTTGATATGATTTCTAAGGAAGAAGACATTCTTATTCCGATGGTCCTTGATTTCTTCACTGAAGATGATTGGCTTCAAATTGCGGAAGACAGTCATGAGATTGGATACTGTATTGTAGCTCCAGATGAAAAATGGATTCCATCACGTATTGATTTTGTAGAACAATACCGTTATGATCAAGAACAAGCTAAAAAAGAACTTGAAAAAAATAGTGAGAACATTCACTTCGATATTGGATTCTTAAACAAGATTGAACTGGAAGCCATACTTAACTCACTTCCTGTTGACATGACTTTCATTGATGCGAACGATACGGTAAAATACTTCAACCAAGCTGAAGACCGATTCTTTGCACGCACAAAGTCAGTCATTGGACGTACGGTTCAAAACTGTCATCCACCACATTCTGTCAATACCGTAGATCGTATTCTGGATGATTTTAAAAATGGAGTTAAAACTAAAGAAAACTTTTGGATTCAAATGGGTGAAGCCTTCATTCACATTCAATACTTCGCAATTCATGATAAGGATGGTAAATATATTGGAACCTTAGAGGTCTCGCAAAATATTCAACCACTTCGTGAACTTGAAGGAACGAAAAAACTCTTAGACTAAAAAATAAGACGAGGATCAATGTGATCTTCGTCTTTTAATAAACAGATATACGTTAAGATACAATTATTTCAC
>JAAZDN010000088.1 GCA_012512805.1 Erysipelothrix sp.
AAAACGATAGGCACTAATCCGTTCAAATTCATTTACAAGATCTACCGCTAAGGTTGAAAGACTCGGCATGTTCATTCGCTCATTTGGAATTTGTGTTCGTGCTCCGAGTAAGTGAAGACTAATGTAGAGCATTTCATTTTCACTTAATTCTGGAAATATTTGTTTAATAACATCAAACTCAGGCGTACTTAAAAGATAGGTAGCACTGTTATCAAAGGTAACATCTTCCTGCTCTATAGTTATCATTATATTTAAAAGACTGGATAGCGCAGAAATCGTCCCCACAACATATGATGTATTGAGACGTTTTTCGACTTCCTTTACCCTATTATATATATCAAGCTTATTTTCATTGTTAAAAACGATAAATTCTGAATTTGAATTTATCCGGTTTAACTCTTCAATTTTAATAATTTTCCAATGTGTATAAATAAAGGCCGTTCTAATTTTAATGACATCACCAAGTACTTGATATCCTTCATTGTTTACGTATTGCAAATCAAGATCGTAACCGATCAGTTTTTCTCTAACCGTCTTTAAATCATTAAATAAGGTATTACGGCTGACATTCATAAAGTCAATGAGATTTTGACTGTGTAAATTTTCTTGGTTTGCCAAAAGAATATATAAAAGAAGATTCACTCTTTCATCCTGGGTGTAGACAGTGCCAACATTTGACTTGCTAATGCGACTAATTGCTGCCTTTTCAACAAGTGACAGTTGAAGTCCAACGCCACGAATGTTCTCTAAAGGTGTAAATTGGTGTGCATTCAACCATTCATTTAAAACATCCAAAACATAATAAAAAGTTCGACGCGATATATTCATTTGTTTACAAATATCTTCAATTATAATTGGTGTCGATCGATTGAGTAATAGTTCTAATAAGATCTGACTACGGTGTTCTAACTCCATATAACCCCCTACGATTATTATGTAATAATCTAGATTGAGGGAAGCTTAACATTCAGTACTTTTTAATAGAACTCCCCTACATCACATAGATATATAGACTTTATATAAAATTTAAGTTTACGAGCAATAATGCTCTTACAAAAAGTTTTATAAAGTTTATAATCACTACCTTAATTATAACATGTTGTACAGAATAGTATGGTTTCGTCCTTTTTACACTTTTGATATAGGGAATAGTTTATCACTTAACATATTTACCCCAAATGCTATGAGGATTCCAATCATTAAATGATAGTTTTCAAACTTAGTGTTTTGTACAATAAAGAATGAAACAATAACTAAAACAATCAGTGCAAGTGAAGAAATGATAAAGCCCTGTTTTTTAATTTTAGAATCCAAAAAGTGGCGTGACATAAAGATGAGAAAAACAAAATAACCTATGAGTACTGCTAACAATCCAGTTGTTGCGGAATCCAAATTAATTGTATCAGCACTCGCCATTCTTAATAGTGTTGATACAATAAATACAATAATAATACGTGTCATATATATAAACGATTCGTAATTTTTAACCATAAATTCCCTCCAATTTGTTTAAATAAAAGATGGGCTAATGCCCATCTTTTGTATGATTAATCTTCCCAGTCTAATGAACGTTCAACTGCTTTAGTCCATTTACCTAATAAGTGGTCACGTTCTTCTGTTTCCATTACTGGTGCAAACTCTTTATCCATTACGAATGTCTTAGCGAGTTCAGCTTTACTTTCGAAGAATCCAGTTGCAAGTCCTGCTAACATAGCAGCACCTAATGCAGTAGACTCAGTATTTTCAGGGCGTCTAACTTTAGTGTTTAAGACGTCTGCTTGGAATTGCATTAAGAAGTTATTCATTGAAGCTCCACCGTCAACTTGAAGGGCAGCTAATTTAACACCTGAATCTTTTTCCATTGCTGATAAGATATCTTGTGTTTGGTAAGCGATTGATTCAAGGGCAGCACGGATTAAGTGATTCTTGCTTGCTCCACGAGTTAATCCAAAGATTGCTCCACGTGCGTAAGCATCCCAGTGAGGTGCTCCTAAACCTGTAAATGCTGGAACAATGTAAACTCCACCATTATCTTTAACGCGAGTTGCGAAGTATTCAGTATCTACTGCAGATTCAACAAGTTTTAACTCGTCACGTAACCATTGGATTACAGCTCCTGCTACGAAGATAGATCCTTCTAATGCGTATTCAACACGTCCGTCGATACCAACAGCGATAGTTGTTACTAATCCGTTTTCAGATTTAACTGGAGTAGTACCAGTATTCATTAATAAGAATGCTCCTGTACCGTAAGTATTTTTAGCCATTCCTGGTTCGAAGCAAGTTTGTCCGAATAATGCTGCTTGCTGATCCCCAGCTGCTCCCGCGATAGGAACTTGAACCCCACCGATATTTGCATATCCGTAGACTTCTGAAGAGTTTTTAACTTCTGGTAACATAACTTCAGGAATATTTAAGATTTCAAGAAGTTTTTTGTCCCATTCTAATGATTTAATATTGTAAATCATCGTTCTAGATGCGTTAGTGTAGTCAGTTACATGAACTTTTCCATCTGTTAATTTCCAAATTAACCAAGTATCAATAGTACCAAAGAGTAGTTCACCCTTTTCAGCACGTTCTTGTGCACCTTCAACGTGGTCTAAAATCCAACGAATTTTAGTTGCTGAGAAATAAGCATCAATTTCTAATCCAGTGTTGTCACGTACATAATCTTTATGTCCGTCAGCTATTAATTGATCACTAATTCCTGATGTTTGACGTGATTGCCAAACGATAGCATTATAAATCGGCATTCCTGTTTCTTTATCCCAAATTACTGTAGTTTCACGTTGGTTAGTAATTCCAAGTGAATCAATTTCATCATACTTAACACCAGCTAAAGCGATAGCTTCATTAAGTACACCTTGTTGTGTAGCCCAAATTTCAGTTGCATCGTGCTCCACCCATCCTGGTTTTGGATAATGCTGCGTAAACTCAGATTGTGCCACAGACACAATTTCTCTGTCTTTATTAAAGACAATTGCACGGTTACTCGTTGTACCGGCATCTAAAGCAATAACATATTTTCCCATATTTTCCTCCTTTGGGTTTTTATAAAGACTGTCGTCTCTATTTCTTCTTTAACACTTCCGACGTTGCGATCATATTGACATCGCTACCTAAGATATTTTTGACAATCACATCACCAATATGAACAGGTGCTTCTACTCTTACACCTTGTAGTTCCTTAGCCAAATCTATCATAAGTTTCTTGTTAATTTCTTTATCTGTTTTTATTGATACGACATTGAATATCCCATCATCTACGAAGACACTACTTGTTACCATACGAACTGGTTCTACGATCTCACGTTTTCCATACCGATCACCAATTGCACATAAATTACCTTCCACGACAATATTATCTTCTGAGTACATTGTGACTTCTAATGTACATCCGATAGGACATCCTATACATGTAAATGTTTCTTTTTTAATCATCTTATTCAGCCTCGATTCCTATTCTAATTACATCCCCCTCAACTTCTTCAAAGAGTTTTGGTACAAGAATCACGGACTCCATTTCACCTGGAGCTACGACACGTTTTTTAATACGAGAAATGACGCGATCATTGACAGTAACAGAGACAAAGACATCACGATATACATCCTGTACTCTAAAGCGTACTGTTTGAGGTGTACTGAAATCTTTACTAATAACTGGTGGGATACTATAACGAACACCCTCACCCAATTCAATATTGTATTTCGCACCTTTTTCTTGTTTACCATTAAGAATATAATTCGCTGCTGCTGTTCCTGTTAGTTTTGCTTCTTGTGATACAAAGTCAACTAAATCATGAACATGTAAGACATTTCCACAAGCAAATACTCCATCAATTTCTGTTTCAAATGTATCATCAACTACTGGACCTCTTGTGACCTTATTAAATTTATCAGTAATCATATGTGTTAATTCATTTTCCGGAATTAATCCAACAGATAATAATAAAGTATCACACGGTACATATTCACTCGTTCCTTCAATGACATTCATGCGTTCATCCACTTTCGCAATCGTAACACCTTCAAGACGATCATGACCATGTATTTCAATGACAGTTGTTGATAACTTTAATGGAATATCGAAGTCATCTAAACATTGAACAATATTACGTTTTAGCCCACCAGAGAATGGCATAATTTCACATACCATCTTCACATTAGCACCTTCAAGACGCATTCTACGAGCCATTACCAGTCCAATATCTCCTGATCCTAAAATCACAACTTCTTTACCAGGCATGTATCCATCAACGTTTACTAATTTTTGAGCCATACCCGCACTATAGACACCTGATGGTCTTGTTCCCGCAATATTTAAAGCTCCACGTGGACGTTCACGACATCCCATCGCTAAGATAATTGCGTTCGCTTTGATCTTAACTAAGCCACGGTCCTTATTAATAACACTAACGATTTTATCTTTAGATAGTTCAATGACCATTGAGTCTAACCATGTTTCAATATTTCGTTCTGAAACAAGTTCAAAGTCACGATAAGCATATTCAGGACCTGTTAACTCTTCTTTAAAACGAGTAAGTCCAAATCCATTATGGATACATTGATTTAAGATTCCACCAACACGATTATCACGTTCAATAATTAAGATGTCTCGGACACCTTGATCATAGGCCGCAATTGCTGCAGATAAACCAGCAGGTCCACCACCAATAATGACTAATTCTTTATTAATTGTTTCCATGGTTTTCCTCCTTAAATCCTGATTTGTTAGGCTCAACAATAATATTTGATCCTTTTCCAAATTTAGTGACTTCATAAGGAGTCATACCTGTTTCTTGAACTAATAATTCAATTTGTTTTGGTGAACAGAATCCAGCTTGACATCTTCCAGATCCAGCACGTGTACGACGCTTAATACCATCGAGTGAACGCGCTCCTACTGGATGTTTGATTGCTCGTAAAACTTCACCTTCTGAAATCATTTCACAACGACAAACAATATTTCCATAAGCCGGTTCTTTTTTGATCAATTCATGACGTTCTTCATCTGATAATTCCATTAAGATTAACGGGCGTTTACGAATTGGATTAAAATCTTTATTATCTTCAAGATTTAGATATGCTGCTACAGATGTTGCGATATCAACCGCAATTGCTGGAGCACTTGTTAAACCTGGAGACTCAACAGCTGCACAGTTAAAGAATCCAGGAGCATCTTCAACTTCACCAATGATGAAATCACCAGTATTACCTGTTGCTCTTAATCCTGAGAACGTTGTAATCGTTGCGTATAACGGAAGATCTTTTACAGATAATTTAGCTTTTTTCGCAACTTCCTTCATACCATCAATCGTTGTCGTCGTATCGTCTTTAATGACTTCATGAGCATTTGGCCCAACAATGACATTGTCACTAACTGTTGGTGCAATCAATACACCTTTTCCTAAAACCGTAGGTTGTTGGAATAATGTATGATTTACGAAACCATGAACGTCTTTATCTAATAAGTAATATTCTCCACGACGAGCAGTAATTTCAATTTTATTATTTGAAACATAATTATTCATTTCATCAGAGTGGATACCAGCACAGTTAATGACAACCTTAGCCTTAATATCTCCTTCATTTGTTTCAAGTAAATAACCACCATCAATCGCTTTAATATTCTTTACTTCAGTATTAAATTGGAACTTAACACCATTATCAGATGCATTTTCAGCATATGCAATATTAACTTCAAAACTATCAACAAGTCCGGCAGTTGGAGCATATAGTGCCCATTTAATATTTGGTTGTAAATTTGGCTCATGTTCATTCAACCATTTTTGATCAACAATCTCTAAACCTTCTACACCATTCTCTTCACCTTTTGCTTTTAATTCAAGTAAAGAATCAATATTATCGCCTTCATCAAACATTAAGTTTAAAGAACCATTACGCATTAATTTAATTCCTAATTCTTTCTCAACTTGATCGTACATAATATTTCCACGAACATTATAGTGCGCTTTTAATGTACCTGGCTTTGCATCAAGCCCTGAGTGGATAATTGCTGAGTTCGCTTTTGTTGCTCCCTCACAAATATCATCTGCACGCTCAATTACCAGTATAGATGTTTGGTAACGAGATAGTTCACGTGCCACAGCAGCTCCGACTATTCCACCACCAATTATAACCACATCTTTCATCCAGAAATCCCTCCTATATTCTTACTTCTCCCTGTATGCGCTTCCAGTATATGACAAAATTTTGATAAGAACAAGCCTAAAAGCGAAATAAATTAAAAAAGATAAATTTTTACTAATTTTGCAACTATTTTGCACTTTTAATTTGTGAAATATATATATCTAGTTAGCCAATGTTAACTATGGGTGTTTCTAAAACTAACACATCCAATATGAAATATTATGGATTAAATGCTCTTTAAGGCTTTAAACAAAGGGCATTTACTAAACTATATATATGTAACTTAATTTAACGATACAAATTTACATCAAATAATTTACCAATTATTGGAAAATATAAAATTCTTTGTGAATTATTCTTTGTAAGCGTTGACAATATTGAATTAATTCTATAAGATACATTTATCGAGTTACTCGAGTGCTAGTTCGAGTGATCTATAAAAGGAGAGAAAATATGAAATTTGTCAGAAGTACAATCGGGTATATGCTCGCTGGTATGTTAGTCATGAGTATTTGGGGTGGCGTTCTTAATGGTGAATTCGGAACATTAGGTGGAATTCTTGCCGGATTCTTTATTATCGGTTTAGCATGGTTCGTAAACCATTTCTTAGGTTTAATCCATCATGCACCAACATCAGGATTTATTGATTTAGGACTTGGAGTTGGGATGACTGGTATCTTTAGAGATATGTGGGTTAGCGTTTTAACTAATGGAACAATTACTCCATTAACAGATGCACTTCCAACATTAGCTTTAGTTGTTGTTGGTGGTGTAATCGGTGGTATCATCGCAGCAATCGTTGAGCGAGATATGAACCGTGATAAGGAGGTCAATGCATAATGGCAGTTGGACAAGCAATTACTACTTTAGTTGGTGCAGCATTATTCCCATTCGTTATTCGTTTAGCTTGGGGTAAATTAGTTGATGAATTCGGAACATTTGGTGGATTCATGGCAGCTTTATTCATCGTTGGTGTTATGTGGGCTTTAAACCACGGATTCGGTAATCCAAACGGTGGCGGATTAATCTTCCAAACAGGTGCTTGGGTTGATATGGGAACCGCAGCAGGTGTTGGGCTATTAGTCGCAAGCGTTATGCAAGGTGCAAAAGTAGATAACCATACAGTTAACAATATCGTAGCAGCAATCGTTGGTGGGATCATTGGTGGGTTATTCTTAGCATTAGCTCTCGTTTAAAAATAAAATATTAAAACCCAACTTACTAGCAAGTTGGGTTTTCTCTTGTAAAGACATCATCTTTACTTTTTTTATTTAAAATGCCGCTAAAATAATCTCTTTTAATTCACTAATTAAGGGCTCTTTTGGATTTGCAGTAGTACATTGATCCGTATACGCCAGTTTGGCAATCTCATCAATATTCTCATCAAGACTTTCTTTAGATACGCCATTCTCACTGAGTTTCATACTCACGCCAATACTTAAGGCAAGGTTTTCAATTTCAGAAATGAGTGCTTCAACATATTCTTCACGCGTTTTTCCTTTTAAGTTTAAACTTTTCGCAATCTCGGCATAATCATCATGTGCTCTAAAGTAATCATACTTTGGATACATTGCATGTTTTTGAGGATCCTTTGCATTATATCGAATCACATGGGGCATAAGAATAGCGTTAATACGTCCATGGGCAATTGGATAAACACTCCCAACCTTATGGGCAATCGAGTGGTTAATGCCAAGGAAGGCATTCGCAAAAGCCATTCCTGCTAAAGCAGAGGCATTATGCATCTTCTCACGCGTATACGCAGTCGGATTATTACACGATTGTTCAAGATTCTCAAAGACAAGCTTAATGGCCTGAAGACTGAGTGCTCGTGTATAATCAGATGCCATTACAGAGACAAAGGCTTCAATCGCATGTGTTAAGACATCCATTCCAGTATCAGCCGCAACATGCTTTGGAACACTGAGGACAAACTGTGGATCTAAGATCACCGCATTCGGTGTTAAGGCATAGTCCGCAAGTGGATACTTAATATGTGTTTCACTATCGGTAATTACCGCAAAAGGCGTGACTTCAGACCCTGTTCCTGATGTTGTAGGGATACAGAGTAATTTCGCTTTTGTATGCTCTTTAATTTTATACGTACGTTTACGAATATCTAAGAACTTTTGTTTAGCACCAAAGAATGATGTATCTGGATTCTCATAAAACATCCACATCGCCTTAGCCGCATCCATTGGTGATCCACCCCCTAAGGCAATGATCGTATCTGGCTCAAAGGCAGCCATTTTTTTATACCCTTTTTCAACTGTGCGTGTTGAAGGATCCGGCTCAACATCACTAAATATTTCTATGACAACCTCATTTTGACGACGCTTTAGTGTCTCAATAACACGGTCAACATAACCTAACTTTACCATCCCCTCATCGCAAACAAGGAAGACGCGTTCAACATTATCCATATCTTCTAAGTAATTTAATGAATTTTCTTCATAATAAATTTTAGGTGGTACTTTGAACCATTGCATATTATTTCTCCGTTTCGCTAAGATTTTAGTATTTATTAAATTGATCGTTGAAACATTTTTAGAAACAGAATTATGACCGTAGGATCCACATCCTAAGGTTAAGGATGGAATCATCTCATTATATAGATCACCAATTCCACCCTGTGCTGCAGGAGCGTTCACTAGAATACGACAGGCCTTCATTTTAAGTCCATACTGCAGTTGTATCTCTTGATCTTCACTATGAATAACAGCAGTATGACCGAGTCCAGTTTCTAGCATTGTTGTACAGTATTTAAAGGCATCCTCTTCATTATCCGCCTTAATCATCGCGAGTACTGGAGAAAGTTTTTCAAGTGATAAAGGATATTCAAACCCGGATCCATCTAACTCTACAATTAACATTTTTGTAGCTTCTGGAACATTAATGTTTGCCATTTGGGCAATCTCACGAGCCGACTTACCGACAATAACACCATTAACGGCCGTCTTACTCTCATTCATCATCACCGCTTCAAGCTGTTTGATTTCACTCTTCTTAACAAAGTAAACATTGTGAGCTAAAAACTCATCCTTCACTTGTTTATAGATTTCTTTATCCACAATCACACCCTGCTCTGATGCACAGATCATGCCATTATCAAAGGTTTTGGAAACAATAATATCATTGACAGCCCGTTTGGTCATGGCACTCTTATGCATGTATACCGGAGTGTTTCCAGGCCCTACACCAAGTGCCGGCTTACCCGTAGAATACGCTGCTTTAACCATAGCCTTACCGCCTGTAGCCAAAACAAGGGCAACGTCTTCATGATTCATTAAGGTTGCTGTAGCGTCCTTAGAAGGCTGTTTAATCCACTGAATACATTCAACTGGAGCTCCAGCTTTAACCGCAGCTTCTAGTACAATTTGAGCGGCCGCAATTGAGGATCGTTGAGCCTGTGGATGAAAGGCAAAAATAATTGGATTGCGTGTCTTCATTGAAATTAAAGCTTTAAATATTGTTGTGGACGTTGGATTTGTTGTTGGGATGATTCCACAAATTACTCCTACTGGTGTCGCAATTTCAATCAAACCCTTAGCAGGATACTCATTGATAACACCCACAGTCTTATCATTTTTTATACTGTTATAAATTGATTCTGAAGCATACATGTTCTTAATCGCCTTATCTTCATAAACACCACGATTCGTATCCATAATTGCTAATTCTGCCAAGAGCATATGGGCATCTAAGGCCGCAATCGCCATTTGATGAACGATATGATCTACCTTCTTTTGATCCCACGTCTCCATAATTGATAATGCCTTTAGTCCATTTCCAACAAGTTGATCAATCATCAGGTCTACAGTTTGTTCTTGTTTCTCCACTTTGTTTCCTCCTATGTTATTTTTTTCACATAATAAATATACAACAAGATTTAACGTGTGTAAATGCTTTTGTTAATTTTTTAACATGTTAACGTTTACAGTTTCAAATATTTAAAAAGATGACCACTATAACATGATCATCTCACTTCTTAAATATCTTTTCCTGTGAATGCTAACGGTAATAATTCTGTTAGTTTGTATACTCTAAATTCTTCAACTGATTTTGCTAAGACAACATCAAATGTATCAAGTTCACAAAATTCTGCCATAATTTGGCGGCACACTCCACATGGTGCACAGTAGTCAAAGTTAGCGTCTTCTGTCCCCTTTGGTGCTGCTACAATCGCAATGGCTTTAAAATCCTTATGTCCTGATGAAACACCCTTGAAGAAGGCTGTTCTTTCAGCGCAACAACTTGGTGTTTGTGATGCACTTTCAATGTTACAACCATGAATTACATGATCATCTGCTGTTAAAAGTGCTGCCCCTACATTAAAATTTGAATATGGCGTGTAAGCAAACTCACGTGCTTTAAACGCTTCTTCAACTAAATCTTTATACTCCATAAACTATTTCCCCTTTTCGTATGGAACTCCTGACGCCTTTGGTCCGACTGATTTTCCAACAAAGAAAACCAGAACGATAAGTGTTAACACATACGGTAACATCGCTAAAATTTGCGTAGGGATAATTGATCCTGCCCCAAATTGAATCGCAACTGTTTGTGTAAAACCAAAGAACAGACATGATAAATATACACTAATTGGCTTCCATTTACCAAATATTACTGCTGCTAAGGCAATAAATCCATGTCCACTAATCGCAGTTGGCGTAAAGGAAGATAGGATAGAGAGCGTCATAGAAGCTCCACCCAGTCCTGCTAAAAAGCCTGATGCAATGACACATGCATAGCGTACTTTGTTGACACTGATTCCCAAAGTGTCGGCAACAACCGGATGTTCTCCAATTGCAGTAATACGTAATCCCCATTTTGTTTTTGTTAATAAAATCCATAATCCAATCGTTAAGACTAAGGCAATGACTGAGGTCATTTCAAAGTTTAATCGACTAAACACTCCCAGTGATGAACTATCCGCAAAAAGACGTGGTAGCTTTGTTTGTACTGGTGGTGTGTTTGTTGATCCAAAGACCATGCGTGCTAAGAATAGGGCAATCCCAGCTCCCATTAAGTTAATGGCGATCCCTGAAACACTTTGATCAGCCTTAAAGGTAACCGATGCAATCGCATGGAGAAGTGCTAAGACTGCTCCTGCAAGTCCAGCCATAAGAAAGCCGAGCCATGCATTGTTTGTATGTGCCGCAACCACAACTCCAGTTGATGCTCCAACAATCATCATCCCCTCAAGTCCGATGTTTGTCACCCCTGATTTCTCACTGATTAAACCACCGAGTGCACCATATACAAGCGGTGTTGAATACATAATGGTACTACTAATAATTAAAAGGATACTACCCAACATTCTCATCAGTTCCTTTCCGTTTTAATTTTTCCTTCAATAATGGAAGCAATGTAACGAGCGCCATAAAGAAGACGATTGTACCAATTAAGATATCAATAATTTCTGATGGAGCCCCAATTTTTAATTGGATTGCACTCCCACCATAACTTAATCCCGCAAATAATAGTCCTGATAAAATTGATCCGATTGGAGATCCACCTGCCATTAAGGCAACTGATAATCCATTAAATCCATAATTTTCTAGGGCCATTAATTCATGAAGACGTTGTGAGTCACCACTTACAAGCAGTGCGCCCGCAAGTCCCGCAATTGCACCAGAAATTGCTAAGGTAAGAATCGTATTTTGTGATACGTTAATACCTGATGCCTTTGCGGCATGTGCATTTAATCCAACAGCTCGTAGCTCATATCCCTTTGTTGTATGATTGAGTAAATATGAGATGACAATCGCAACAACAACCGCAAATATGATAGCAACGTTAATATTTGTACGTCCAATAATTTCATTTAAAAAACTATTGTTCGCTAAAATACTTCGTCCAGATTCTGACATCTTCCAATTAAATATTGGATCAAGTCCACCCTTGTTTAAAATGTATGTACTTGTGGTTCCTGCTTCACGGAATTTTTCTAAACTTGTAATCCAGTTTGAAAAATAGAAGTCTGTCCAGTTTAGCATGATTCCAGTAATAACTTCATTAATACCGCGTTTTGCTTTTAAGTATCCTGCCAGTGCCCCATAGAGTGCACCACCACATACTCCCGCAAGCAGTACTAATGGAAATTGAATAAGTGCTGGAAAGTCAAAGGTTAAACCAAAGATTGTCGCAAAGACTGATCCCGTCAAAAACTGACCTTCAGCTCCAATGTTGAAGAGTCCAACTTTTAATGCAAAGGCAACACTTACTCCGGTAAGGATAATCGGTGCAGCCTTTAAAATGATAATTACAAGATAGCGTGGCTTAGAAAACATACCTGCAAATAAAATACTGTATACTTCAAGTGGATTATATCCTGTCAAAGCAAGAATAATTGCCGCAACCACAAATCCAACAACAACCGCTAAAAGCGGGAAGGCCAACTTATCATTAAATGTTTGTTTAATCTTAAGCATCAAGTTGTCCCCCTGCCATTAATAAGCCTACTTGTTGCTCATTAATGCTTCCTTGCTTAAACGTATCAACAATACTTCCATCATAAATAATCGCAAGCGTATCTGAGACACTCATCACTTCATCAAGCTCATATGAAATAAGTAGAATTGCCTTACCTAAGTCACGTTGTTCAATAAGTGTATTATGAATGTATTCGATCGCCCCAACATCAAGTCCACGTGTTGGTTGAACCGCAATTAAAAGATCTGGATTGTTTTCAATTTCCCGGGCAATAATAACCTTCTGTTGATTACCACCTGATAGTCCGCGAACTGGTAATTGTTCACATGATCCAGGACGAATATCAAATTTTTCAATTAGTTCACACGCTTGCTTATCAATATTTTCTTTATTGATTTTTCCACGTGTTGAGAATTCATCCTCTTTTATCGTTTCTAAAACCATATTTTCCGCAACCGTAAAATCAAGTACAAGTCCGACCTTTTGACGGTCTTCATGGATTGTAGCAATACGGTGATCTAAACTTGTTTTAGGGCAAGTGTTTTGTACATCTTTACCATTGATACGAATGATTCCAGAATCGGTATTCTTAAGATTCGTAATCGATTCAACAAGTTCTTTTTGACCATTACCATCAATACCCGCAATGCCTAAAATTTCACCTTTTCGAATTTTAAGTGATAGATCTTTGACTGCATATTGACCTTGTTCATTTTTAACATTTAGATTTTCAATTTCAAAGACAACATCACCAGGACATGCCTCAGTTTTTTCTAAATCAAGATTTACCTGACGTCCAACCATTAGATTCGCAAGATCACATTCGCCAACACTATCAACATCAACGGTTTCAATGTATTGACCACGGCGTAAGATTGTACACTTTTCTGCCATCTCTTTAATTTCTTTTAATTTATGTGTAATAATGATGACTGTTTTATCATCCGCAATAAGGCGGTGCATAATGTTTATAAATTCTTTAATTTCTTGTGGTGTTAAGACCGCAGTTGGCTCATCCATAATTAAGATGTCTGCTCCACGGTATAAGGCTTTTATAATTTCAACCTTTTGTTGAGTTCCAATCGATACATCTGAAATGACTGCATCGGGATCAACTTCTAGACCATATTTCTCGATAATTTCGAGTATTTTTTTCTTACCTTTTTCCATATTCATAAAGCCAAACTTATTTGTAACTTCTTGACCTAACAGAATATTTTGTGCAATGGTGAAATTATCTATTAACATGAAGTGTTGGTGGACCATCCCAATGCCGCTTTCAATCGCGACATTAGGATTTTTAATATCCACTTGTTTTCCATTAATAAAGATCTCACCTTCATCAGCATTAAGTAAACCATAGAGAACGTTCATTAATGTTGACTTACCCGCACCATTCTCTCCAAGGATTGAATGAATGCTTCCTTTTCTTACGTGCAGTTGAACATTGTTGAGCGCTTTGAAGTTTCCAAATGACTTCGTAATATTACGCATTTCAACTGCATATTGGTTTTGATCCTTACTCATTTTTACTTAATAAAAGCGTCGTATGCTTCTTGATCCGCTGGTACAACAATAGTTCCATCTTTAATTAACGCTTCAACTTCCATTGTTTTTTCGTATAGTTCTGAACTGATGTTTGGATTCTCAGTTGGGATTCCAACACCACCATTATGAACACCGTATTCGATTACTTTTCCTGCTAAATCTTCACCATCAAGAATTCGTTTTGAAAGGTCTTCAGTTACTAGTCCTACGTTTTTAAGTGCTGATGTTAACATGTTTTTTGGTGCTAAGTATGATTGATCACGGTCAACTCCAACTACCCATTTGTTTTCTTCTACTGCTTGTTCAATAACACCTGTTCCAGCTGCTCCTGCTGCTTGGAAGATGACGTCATGTCCATCATTGTAAAGTGAAGCTGCAATAGCCTTACCTTTAGCTGCATCACTGAATGTTTCCGCAATTTGTACTGTTACAACGATATCTTTACCTAATTCTTTCGCTGCATATTTTGCTCCTGCTGCAAATCCGTATTCGAATTTATCCATTGCTGGACTCTTTTGTCCACCAACATAGGCAACTTTATTAGTTTCTGTAGTCATTCCCGCAATGTATCCTGCTAAGAATGAAGCTTGTTCAATTTGGAACATTGCACTTGTTACATTAGGTGCATCTGCTGCATCAATAACATAGTCTACGATTGCATATTTTAAATTTGGATTCATTTGTGCACTCTTAACAATTGGGTTCGCAGTGTTAAATCCAATCCCCCAAATTAATTCGTGATCGCCATCGACTGCGCTATCAAAGTTAGTATCTAAGTCTGACATTTGTACTGTTTCAATGAATGATGTTTTAATGCCTGTATTTTTTGTTAAGTTTTGAAGTCCTTCCCAAGCACCTTGGTTATAACTTTGATCGTTAACACCTCCAACATCCGCAACCATTACGACTGTTTTTTCATCATTATTTCCACCATCAGTATTTGCACCTGATCCACAACCTACTAATGCAATTGCTGCAATTAGTACCATAAATAATGCTTTAATATTTAATTTTTTCATGTTATTCTCCTTGTTTTTATAGTTTAATGTGCTTATACCCTAATGCTTCTGCATAGGCTTTTAAATCGTCCATATATGCATCAGATGGTGTATCGATCGCTTTAAATTTTGGATCCGTAACACCGTAGTGACGAAAGCGAATGAGATACATAGGGATTGTTTCAATCTTATCCCCAATCATCGCTTTAATGCCGTCTAAGACATTTTTTACATCAACTTCATTTGGTATGCAAACAACTCTAAGTTCTTCTATCTTGTTTAGATCTGATAGATACTTAAGGTTCTTTTTAACATTGTGATTACTTCCTCTTGTTAATTTCTTAAATACATCTTCATCCCATGCTTTTACATCAAGCATAACGCCACTGGTTACCTTTAAGAGTTCAGGATAGCGTTCAAAATCTACGGTTCCATTACTGTCAATAAGTGTCGTTAAATTGAATTCTTGGCATAGTTCAAATAACTTTTGAATAAAAGCCGGATGAATCATTGCTTCCCCACCCGAAACGGTGACGCCTCGGATAAAGGGAATATTTGTTTTAATGTCTTCAAAGACGCTCTCTGCACTTCTCCATGTACTTCCTTCAACTGGCCGTGTTTCTGAACTGATAGCCTGTGTTTCAGGATTATGGCAGTAACCACAAACAATGTTACATCCTTGTAGAAAGACCGAAGTACGATTACCTGGTCCATCGACAAGACTGTGGTTAATGATTGAGCGAACAGGTGCTTTGATTAGACGCCACGAACCTTTCGATCCGCCAAGTTATTGTGTTTATAGTTTGGTGTTCCTAAGTGTGTTGTATTTTGTAGGACTGCTTCATCATTTTTGAATTTTTCCATCTCACTACGTTTCACAAGATAGCCCGTAATACGAATGAGATCTCCATCTTCTTCATAGAAACTCATGTACTTATGACCTAAATCAAAGGCTCCTGACATTGTATCTAACATTGCCTTAGGATTTTTACGTGCTGTACTTTCCATTGCAAAGATATCACTACATCCTGTTGGTAAAAGTTTGTGGAAACGTGCACTGTGGCGAAGATGGTCTGAAAGATTCTTAGGTTCATCTCCAACTGGAATACGAACACCTGCCGTAACACCTTCATCATAGTCCATACCAACTTGAGCATGAAGTAAGAAGCGGTTATTTGTTAGTGGAGAATGGACGGCTTCAAAGTTTTGTGCAAAGTCAGAAATTGCTTCCATAATACGTTCTGCTAAATCATCAGCTTCTGCACTATTTCCATAACGTCCTTCTTTTCCATCTTTAACCATTAAGGTATTTGCTCCATCCGCAAGTCCAACTAAGCCAAACATACCGACAAAGTTATCCTTGTTGATTAAGCCTTCTTTTACTAAGAATGATGATTCAAAGAATCCTGATTCTTCAACTAAGAAACGGACACGTTCATTCATGTAGTTCCCCATTGCTTCTAAACATTCAGGTAAGATACGATTGAAGAAGTCTTCAGAATCGTTTGCTAAGAGCGCCATTTTTGGTAAGACCAAACGGGATAATGTATAAGCTCCACCTGGTGTTGGTAGAATGTTGTAACAACTAGAAATTCCGTAGTCAACATCACCGTATGTGTCTTTTAATAATTTATGATTCGCAAAGGCTGGATTCGCAACAAATAAACTTGTGTGTAAACCTTGTTCCGCAAAGGCATCTGAAGTTAGATCTTTATCATATTTTAATGTTAAGTTTGGAACTGCATTTTGTAGTTCTTTTTCAACTTCTAAGATTAAACGTCCTGCTCTTGTTTCTTCAGGTCCTAAATTCGCATGACAGAAACTATCTGTTACGGTACGATCTAAGTAATTTAAGAAAAGACGTAATTTCTTTTTAATCACTTCATCATCTAAGCCATCCAAGAATGGATCAATGAGCTTATCTAAGTCACCTAAATATACTGGGAAACTTGTAATAGATGGAACATGACGATATACAATCATGAGTGAATTTAATAACTCATCAAGATCTTGTGGTGCATCTAAGCCCAAAAATTCACTACCATTTTTCACAAAGACACTGTAGTCTGGCATAATGTAGCGTGGACGGTACGGTGCGTTTCCTTCAAATAAATCATCAATCGCCATATTATCGAAGTAATATTGCGTTAATTCAGGGATGTCTAAGACATTTTGTGTATCTTCAGCAGCATGTGCTAAAGATATTAATTTTTGTTCATATGTTAACTTCTGTGAAGTTATTATATCTAATATATTTGACATTTTTTCCTCCTCTAAAAACTAATCAGATCATCAATATCGGCTTTCATCGTTAAGTACTGTTGATGATCGATCCGAATACTGTGGCCTACGATTTCAAGATAATGTTCTTGTTCGAGTTTCTTGAAGACACGATTTACTGTCCGGACAGCATAGCCTGTATCTTCGTGTATTTGCTTACGCGTAATCTTTAGGTAACATACATCCGACTTACATGAGATTTCATAGTTGCGAACTAAGTAAATCTTTATACGGTCGATTGCCTTTATCATTAAGAAGACCCGTGTTGCTTGGTGATCAGCCAATTCACGTCGTAAAATTAATTTCGTCCTTCTTAATAGAAAGTCAGTATGCGCTCCCAAATACTTGGAAAAATCCGCAATAGGCACACAGAGTAGAACACATTCTGTTTTAGTAATCAGTGATGCCCTAAAGG
>JAAZDN010000089.1 GCA_012512805.1 Erysipelothrix sp.
AGGCTGTTAAGCTTGGATCTGTTATAAACATTGCGGACAAATTATTTTTACACTGTATTGAGATATTAGAACGTGGACGACGCGTCTTTAAGTTAGAATATACGGGTAATCTCTATGAACTTTTAATAGAGATTGGAGAAATTCCACTGCCTCCTTACATTAAAGAACAATTGGCAGATGATGATCGTTATCAAACCGTCTATGCCAAATATCAAGGAAGTGCTGCGGCACCAACAGCGGGTCTACATTTTACTGAAGCAATATTAGAATCCTTAAAAGCAATGGGAGTTCATGTTCATACAATAACCTTGCACGTTGGACTTGGAACCTTCTTACCGATGCAAGCTGATGATGTTCTAGATCATAATATGCATTCTGAACATTATATTATGAGTGAGGCGACTGCGGATGCACTCAATCTTGCGAAGGCTGATGGACGTCGTATTATTGCGGTTGGAAGTACATCACTTCGTACACTAGAAACAAACTATAAAATGTTCAATGGTTTTCAGGCCTATGAAGGGGATACAAATATTTTCATTTATCCGGGTATTCCTGTCTTGTCTACCGACATTTTAATTACTAACTTTCATCTTCCAGAGTCTACGCTCATGATGCTCATCAGTGCCTTTGGAGGTTATGATCTTATGATGAGTGCGTATCAAAGTGCCATTGATCACGAGTATCGCTTCTTCTCATTTGGAGACATGATGTGGATCGGATAAATAGACCGAAATTACACTACTATAATCTAGGTGTCGCAAAGATTGAAGAAATTAGAGCATCAAAGATGCGACCACGTCTACTCTTACATTCGTGCTGCGCACCGTGTAATAGTTATGTAATGGTCATGTTAAGTGAAGTATTTGATGTTACTTTATTGTATAATAATTCTAATATCTATCCCAAAAGTGAGTATACAATTCGCTTTGATGAGCTTAAGGCATATACAGAGCATGTAAATGAAAAGTATAACTGTAACATTAAGATTGTGGAAGTAAACTACGACACGATCAGTTATCATAAAAAACTGGCACAGGTAAATGATGATAAAGAGGGAGGACTTCGCTGTCAAACGTGTTATGAAATACGGATGGATGAAGCCTACGGCTATGCTTTAGAAAATGACTTTGATTATTTCACAACAGTCATGAGTATTTCAGTTCATAAAAATTCAATCATTCTTAATGAAATTGGTGAACATTTAAATCAAAAATATCAAAGTAATTTGTATTTATTTAGTGACTTTAAAAAGAAGGATGGACTGTTAAAAAGTAAACAATTTAGCGATGACTTTAAGATGTATCGCCAGCAGTACTGTGGATGTGCTTACTCATATTCTGCATACTTGAAAAGAGGAAATAATGAAAAAAGCAATGTTCAAAAAACAAACATTACAAATTAAGGCAATTATCGCTTATTTTATTTTTAATGGTTTGTATACCTTTGTCTTGGCCTTATTGCTGCCAGTCTTGACACTCTTACAACTTCCAGAAGACTTTCAATATAATATCGTATTAATGATCTTATATGTTATCGTTGCGGGCACACCGTTTATATTAAGTGGATACTTAATAATGTTAGGTCGTAATTCACATGCTGATTTAAAGCGACGTAATACCTTAGCTTCAATTCAAGTCTTTCTGATTAATATTATGATTCTATGTGTTATTGGAATGATTCATATCTTTTTACCACACTTAGGTATTGATAATATTTATATTACCTTATATTATACGATGCTTAGAATGTTACTTGTTGTACCACTGAGTCCAATACTTGAAGTATTGATAATGTTTATTGCGAGTCTAATGGGACCACTTTATATGTATATTGGTGGTCAGATTCGCCTTAAGACCTTAAATAAAGGAGAATAAAATGGATAAAATAACACGACGATATCTCGTCCCACTTGGGATATTAATTATTGGTAGTTTTGTAATAAAACTTTTAGGCAGTGTTTTACCACAGGGCATATATTTTAGTATTAACTATGCCTTAGTCATGATTATGCTCTTTGCCTTTGGTTTTTCTTTAAACAATCAAAAAAAGAAATCAAAGAACTATTCCTTTAGACACTTGATTATTGTGATTCTACTTGTACTCTTATACTTCTTTGATACAAATATTGTATCGATTAGGATGTATCACTTACTGCTAAGTTATACGGTAGCTGATGGTATTATTATTAAACTCTTATATGTTTACTTGGGATGGCTTTTTAGTGAGCGCTAGGGCAGATCAGCCAACGCTACTCGCACTTGATATCCTAATCTATTTGTACAACAAGTCTTATTTAGTGAAGGGATCTGAGCTGAGTGAGACTTTTAATTTATCACTACGCTCGATACGACGTATTATTAATCAACTGCGAGATCTGGGATATGATATTGAAGCAGTGGCGGGGAATATGGGTGGTTATCGTTTAACTCGAAGCTCACTTATTCTTCCCATTCGCTTAAGTGCTGTGGAACAAAATCATTGGCAAATAATTAGTGATACGATTAAGAGTAGTGATGTGAGTAATAAGTACGGCATTCTTAAGACCTTAGATATTATTGGACTTCAAGCACAACTTGAAGGTAACTATGCGACAAGTATATATGTAACACAAAAATTAAGTGATGATGTGCACAATAAGGTGGACAAGATCCAAGCAGTGATACACAAGGCCATGAAAGAAAAACGTCGCATCCTTATGCAATACAACAGCTTTGAATGGCGTGAGTTTCGTCCCCAACAATTTCAAATCTTTAATCACGTCCTCTACATTAAAGGCTATCTAAATAATGAGCGAGATAGTTTTCGAACACTCAGATTAAGTCGTTTTAAGGATGCGACGTTAAGCGATAAAAAATATAGTTTTAATGAACATTTTGAGTATGACAATGATAAGAGTGCTTTTTCAAAATCGATATTTAAACGCTATGACGTAGAATTTAAGGTTACGAAGGATCAACATGATATTTTAGACTATGTTTATGGTGATCATCAAAGTATTTATGAAGAAAGTGATCATTATCGTTTATGTTTTGAAATGGAAGGTGATCAAATGATCAAGCAATTGGCCTACCAATTCAACGTTAACGCAGAGCTAATAAAACCAGAGCATCTTAAAATAGAGTTAGATGCTGAACTTGAATTTATGTTAAGGAGACATCTATGAGAATATTACATATTGCGGACTTACACATTGGTAAAATAGTAAATGGTTATTCAATGCTTGAGGAACAATCGTATGCCTTAGATCAAGTCTTACACATGATTAAAGAGCATGAGGTAGAAGCACTCATCATGGCCGGTGATATTTATGATACACGCTATCCAAGTGATGAGAGTGTAAAACTATTTAATGATTTTATGACACAGCTCATTCCCCTAAACTTACATATTTTTATTATTAGTGGAAATCATGATGCAGGTACAAAATTGGCCTTTGCTAATAAGCTTTTAGCAAAACAAAATGTACATATCGTTGGAGATATTAAGGATGGCTATAATCCCATTGTTTTAGAGGATGAGTATGGAAGTTTAAACTTCTATTTAATTCCATTTATTAGACCGAGTGATGTACGCGTACAATTTGAGCATGTTAGCTCCTATGATGATGCACTTAAGGCGGTCATTGATCACTTAAGTATTAATGAGAATGAGCGTAATATATTAGTAGGACACCAATTTTTCAGCTCAGGAAGTGAAGTCACATCGGATTCAGAACGTCTGCTTGTTGGTGGTATTGAACAGGTGAGCTATACGCACCTTATTCAGTTTGACTATGTTGCCCTCGGTCATTTACACCGTTCACAAATCGTTAAAGAAGATCACATCCGCTATAGTGGATCCTTAGTTAAATACTCACTATCAGAGGTCAATGATCAAAAGAGTGTCATACTTTTTGACATAAAAGAAAAGGGAACACTTCACATCCAAAAACTCGCCTTAACAATGAAACATGATTTTAAACATGTTGAAGGGATGTTGGAAGAAATAGTAGCATTGGATGCTACAGATGATTACATGTTTGTAACCCTCAATGATGATTATGCGGTAGATGCAATAGTACAATTAAAAGTGAAGTTTAAAAACTTAATGAATCTTGACTTTAATAATGCACGTACGAAAGCATCCAATCAGATTACAACAATAAGCAACATTGAAGCCATACCACCGCTCACCTTATTTAATAACTTGTATGAAACATTTCATGATGAGCCTTTAAGTGAATCTCAAATTAAAATTGTTAATAAAATTATGGAAGGGATTGATTAGATGCGACCATTAAAAATAACAATGCAAGCCTTTGGACCGTATTTAGACGAGACAGCCATTGATTTTAGAACATTTAATCAAAGTAATCTTTTCCTTATAACAGGTAATACAGGATCCGGCAAGACAGCAATCTTTGATGCATTAATGTATGCCTTGTACAATCAAGCAAGTGGTAGTAGTCGTAAAAGTGAGATGTTACGCAATAAGAGTGCCACAGCCTCACAAGAAACCTTTGTAACCCTTGAATTTGAATATATGGACCAAAGATATACCATAACACGAACACCAGCCTACGAACGTTTAAAACTGAGTGGAAGTGGAACAACAAAACAAGAGTCCACAGTACTTTTACACCTACCATCTGGAAAAGAAATATCAAGTATTACGGAAGTGGATGAGTTTATAAAAAACTTGCTTAAATTAAATGCGAAACAGTTCTCCCAAATTGTCATGATTGCACAAAATGATTTCTTAAAATTTTTAAGCAGTAGTACAGCAGATCGTCGTGAAATACTCCGCAGTATTTTTTCTACTAATTTTTATGTGCAATTTGAAAATGATTTAAAAAATGCTATGTTCATTGAAAAAGCGAAGTTTGAAAAACTTACTCAAGCCTATGCCATTCATTTAAGTGATGTTTCTGAACTATCTATAAAAAGTGATGTTCATCATGATGAAAATGTTGTGGTTTTAAAATCATACAAAAACGAGATCACAAAACAGCTTAATGAAAATATGAGACAAAAGGAAGAGATCAGTAAAAAACAAGCGACATTAATTCAAACGATCAGTACCAATAAACAAAACAATGAGATTGTGAGTAAACAAATACACTATGCACAAGAATTAAAAGTACTCTTAGACAATAAGGAAACATATAAGACAAATGTTGAACGTGTTGATCAAATGAACATCATTAAACAGTATCTATTAGAAAAAGAAGAACAACTCAAACTTCAAAAAGAAAATGATGCCTTACTTGAACTACAGTTATCTAAGAATACAGAGAAGCTAAATCTTAAGCATGCAGAAGAAGACGTACTAACTCAACAAACAAATGCTAACCACTTGAAAGAAGCGCGTATAAAACAGTGTGATAAAGAAATGTCGATGATGGAAGAGCAGGCTAAAAACTATATGCTCTTTGATGAAAAGCAAAAGATTCAAAAACAGTGTCACCATCGTTATGAAAACCTTGAGCAAGCGATTAAAGGTGGACTTGCGTATTTGGAGAATGAACTTCATACCTTACAAAGTAAACAAGAAAACAATGTTTTAGCCTATGAAAGAATGAGTCATGACGTTGATGAAAAGCGTCGTGAATTTGAACATTTAGAACTTGAATACTTAAAAAATCAAGCTGGCATTTTAGCAACAACACTTCAAGATCAAAGGCCTTGTCCCGTCTGTGGATCATTAGAGCATCCACATCCAGCACAACTAAATACAAAGGCTAATGAGGATCAATACTTAAAGGCAAAAGCTTTGAATCAACAACTACAATCTAAAAAAGATGATATGTTCAAACATGTACAAAATGATCAATTCGTTTTGAATTTAAAGCAGACAAGATTAGAGAAATACTTTGAAAAAGTACAAGTTAAAACGGCATTAGATACAGAGCCGATTAGTCAATCTAATATAGAAGATCTTCTTCAAAAAATGGTGGATCTAAAATTAGAAATTGCATTAAATGATGAGCAGATAAAAGTATTGAAGAAAGATCTACAGTTTTCAAGCTTAGAGCAGTTAAACAAGGAAATTAATGGTTTGAAAGCAGAACAGTCAAAACTTTCAAAGGAAGTAAAGCTTTATCAAGATCAAAAAGAAGACGTGAAAGATACGATTTTAAAGCTGAGTGTTGAAGTTGAATCCCAGCGTAAACAACAGACTGAACTTCGTAAAACATTATTAAAACAGACAAACATTGTCACTGATTTAATCAAACATCACTTTGAAAGTGAAACAGTGTATCGAAACATCTTGAATCACATTGATGAATTTGACGCACTACAAAAAGAAATCAAAGTCTATGAAGAAGAAAGTGTAAAACTTCAAAGTTTAAATATGGTGTTTACAAAGCAACGTGGAGACTTAGACATTGTCGATGTCAGCGAACTTGAAGCAGAGCAAAATCTCTATACTTTAAACTTAAAAGAATTGGATGATGCGATTGTCATACAACAGGCTCGAAAACAATTCTATAGTCAGGTACTTGAAAAAATAGAGCATACATATACTGAACTTGTGAAACAGCGCAAGGTATACAATGAGTATTTGAATTTGAGTCAAACAGCAAGTGGAAACTTAAGTGGTGAACAACGCATTACCTTTGAAGTGTATGCCCAGATGGCCTACTTTGATCGTGTCTTATTTTATGCAAACCAACGTTTAAAACTCATGAGTAATCATCAGTATGAACTTGTTCGACGGATTGATTCTAAATCAAAGAAAGCGCAAGAAGGATTGGATCTAAACATTATTGATCATCATTACAATCATGAACGCGATGTTCTAACCTTATCTGGGGGTGAATCCTTCAATACTGCGCTTGCACTCGCACTTGGCTTAAGTGATGCTATTCAACATCATAGTGGTGGAGTAAAAATAGATGCTCTCTTTATTGATGAGGGCTTTGGAAGTTTGAGTGATGATTATTTAGACAGTGCGATCATGACCTTAAATACGGTTGCGAATGATCAGCGTTTAATCGGTGTCATCTCTCACGTAAAAGCACTACGTAGTGCCATTGACCAACAAATCATTGTCACAAAGACGAGTGAGGGAAGTACAATAAAATTAATGACAGAATAAATCCATTACATACGTTTTATGACCTAGTTATCCTTTAAACTATGTTTATAAAGGAGTGGTTAATATGAAACAAAATAATGTAATGAGTGTATTTGATGGGATTGAGATGCAAAAGTATTTTCTCTATATGACAAAACAAGCAGAGGAAGCAGTATATAGTGCTTTTGTAGAACAAACACAGAGTGAAGTGCAGTTACAAGAATTCTTGTATTTAATTAAAGAAGAACCGCTGCTTAAACAACTCATTAAGGATACAATCCTTGCATCAATTGCGAATATTGATTGGCAAGAATCAATCAGTATGTCACTGTTGAAAGACGCATAAAAATAAAAGGCACTTCTTACGAAGTGTCTTTTATAATGCTTCAAATTGTTCTTGAGCTAAGTATTTTAAGGTTGCATCCAAATCGGTTTGAACAGATTTTAAACGGATTTGAAGATCGAGCATCGTACTGGACGCTAATTTATGTTGGTATTTCAAGACATCAGATTGATCGTCATCACATTTGATAACATAGACTTCATAAACACCATAGGCTAACTTATCCGGTAAGACGATGTTCAGACTTGCGATTCGAAAATCGTATACTTCGTTAAAACGAAGATTTGCTCGATTTACTTTTTCAATCTTATGTTCAATTTCACTGATCTTAAAGATACCGTTATGATATGTACTCCGCATATGCACAAGGATAAGATTCTTTCTTTTTTTTAGATTTTCTTGTGTATATTCCGCCATCTTATCCCTCTTCCTCATTAAATTATACCAAATATATTAGATATTTCAATTTATAAATTTAAGGTGTTTATGAGTGTAAGAATATGCTATTATATATACAGCATTTAAGGAGTGACGTATGGAATTTATAGTAGCATTTAAAGGAAAAATTTCCGAAATTAAAAATTATGATAATATTGTCGTTGCACTTGAACATTTTTCAATTGCAACCGATTTTAAATACAGTAAAACCCAGTTTGAAGCGATCGTTCAGCAAGCATCTGAGGATAATGTAGGTGTTTATGTCTTATGCAATAAAATGATCTTTGATGAAGACTTAGAAGTATTAGAAAGCCATTTAGAATGGTTACACACTCAGAATATAAAAGGGATCTACTTTAGTGATATGGCCGTCTACATGTTAGCTAAGAAACTTAATATGGTTGATCTTTTAATTTATTCACCGGGTATGACGATTGTGAACAGTGAAGATGTTAAGGCCTACTTAAGTTTAGGACTTCAAGCTGTTGAGTTGGCAAATGAGCTTACACTGGATGAGAAAATACTGATTGCGAAACATAATCCACATCAGGTTGGCATCGTTATTAGTGGCTATATGCTCATGTCATTTAGTAAGCGTAAAAACTTATCCAATTACTTTAACTTTATTGAAAAGGAAATTCAACTTGAAAATAACTTTGATTTAAGACTGATCGAGCGTACACGAGATGGGCTGATGCCAACGTATGAAGATGAACATGGAGCCTATATTTTTAGTGAGTATGTTTTGCATAGTCTTAATGTCTTTGAAGCACTCGTGAATGCTCCATTTAAATACTTTAAAATTGATGGCATCTTCTTAAGTCAAGATGTAGTCTTAGAAATGTTTGAAGCATACAAGAAATGTGTAATCGATTTGAAGGCATTTAGTATTAGTGATTTTGAAGTTAAATTTAAAGATATCGTCTTTGATGATCGTTTCTATCATCTTGAAACAAGTGAGGTAAAATAATGAAAAAAATTGAACTATTAGCACCAGCAGGTGACTTAGAACGCTTAAAGATAGCGGCGATGTATGGGGCGGATGCGATCTTTATTGGTGGTAAACGCTTTTCACTACGATCACGTGCCTCAAACTTTGACATTGCAAGTATAAAAGAAGGTGTAGACTTTGCAAAGACATACAATGCGCATGTTCATGTTACGATTAACATGCTTCCACATGATAGTGATTTAGACGGATTAAAAACGTATATCAAACAATTAGAGGATGCTGGTGTAACGGCCGTTATTTGTGCATCATTACATATTGCTTTGCAAGTATTAAGTTTAAATACAAGCATGGAAGTTCATCTTTCAACTCAACAATCAACCTTAAATAAGGCAGCCGTTGAATTTTATGAAGAAATGGGCATTAAGCGTGTTGTCCTAGGACGTGAACTATCTTTAGATCAGGTTGTGAATATTACTGAAGCAGCTAACGTTGATATTGAAGCCTTTATTCATGGCGGAATGTGCTCAAACTTTTCAGGTCGTTGTACGATGAGTAACTATATGACCTTTAGAGATGCGAACCGTGGAGGTTGCGCTCAATCATGTCGTTGGTCTTATGAAATAAGTGCGAATGATGAAATCATATCCGATGAAAATACACTGTATTCACAAAGTTCAAAAGATCTCATGTCAGCTGAATATATAGAAGGATTAATTAAAGGTAATATTCGTAGTTTAAAAATTGAAGGACGTATGAAATCACTGTATTACATTGCAACGGTTGTACGTGGCTATCGTCATCTTATTGATGAAATTTATGAAAAAGGCAGTTTAAGTGAAGCCTCACTTGCACAACATATTTCTGAAATAACACGTGCTGAAAATCGACCGGTTGCGGGAGGGTTCTACGGGTCTGCTCCAAGTGAGCATGAACATATTTACCGTGTGCATGCTGAACGTGTTTCTCACGATTTCTTAGGACGTGTATTAGAGGTTAAAGACAATCACATCCTACTTGAAGTTAGAAATCGCTTTGAAAAAGGGGACACATTAGAATTCTTTGGTCCCGACAAAGATGTTTTAAAACAGACCTTTACTGAGGCATTTGATGCAAAAACAGAAGAAAAAATTACAGTGTGTAACAAACCAATGCAACATGTTTGGATAAAAACAGATCTACCACTACAAGCGCATTACTTTATGCGAAAAGGAGATTAAACATGTCAACAATGAACAATGAACAACTATATGTTGAAGGTGTCTTATCTTCAAAAGCCGTCATCCAAGCGAATAAGCGCGATGTTTTAAAGGTGTTGATCAGTCAAAAGAAATTCAGTCGAGATATTGCATACCTCATCAAACTCGCTAAAGAAAGAGATATTGAAGTAGAATTTTGTGCTGTGGATCAATTAGACGCAATCAGTGAGAGTAAGGCACATGGTGGTGTTTTAGCCTTAGTTGGTGAGCGAACTTATGATAAACTTGAAAGTGTACTAAAACATAAAGAACCCTTTATTGCCTTACTAGAAGGTATTGAAGATCCCTTTAACTTTGGTTATTGTTTAAGAAGTTTACATGCAGCAGGCTGTAATGGTGTTATTGTAGGCAGACGTAATTGGAGTGATGTTGTGAATGTTGTAACCAAAAGCAGTGCTGGAGCAAGTGAGTATATGAACGTAATTGTTAGTGATAATTTCACTGAGACGATTCAACATATAAAAGCACAGGGAAATATTAGTGTTGTTGGGGCCAATCGTAAAGATGCAACCAACTTATATACAACGAATCTTGATGGTGGCTTATTGCTTTTAATCGGGGGCGAAAAACGTGGGTTATCAAGCAAGGTTGCGAATTTAGCGGATAAAAATATTTACATTCCTTATGCAAATGATTTTAAAAATGCGATTAATGGAAGTAGTGCAACCGCAATAATAAGCTTTGAAGTATTTAGAAGAAGAGGTAAATTTAATGCAAAGTAGTAAAAAAGTAAGAGGAAGTAATAGCAGACGTAGAGTTAAAAAGTCCGCAGTTGCGATATTATTAGCCATCGTATTATGTGTAAGTTTTATCGTATATAAAGGCATCGGTTTGATTTCACAATCCTTTGCACCCTTTGAAGTAAGTAGTGTTGAACAAAGTTATACATCAGAAACATATGCTGATCTAAGTGCAAATGTAAGGTATACAAACGATAAGAAATTAAATAAAGTAATTGATCAAAACATTGCAAAAATATTAGATGAAAATTCTAATTTATTTCTAGATAAAGGAAAGTCATTAGATATCATTCCAAGTTATGCAAAGGAGTATGACTTACTATCCTATGTCTTAGCAGATCAAGAAGGAAACTTAAATAATGTGTATGGCAGTTTTATTATTAATCTTAAAAATCATGACATCATTCTTCCCTCAGATCTTCTCGGTGAAGATTTAAAGGGCTTAAGCATGATTTTAAGAAATGAGTTAAAGAAGGATGAGAATCTAAAATATAATAAAAACATGTATCTTAATACCTTACCAGAAATAAAAACATTTGAGCATATGATCTTTGATGATGCAGGAATGACACTGTACTTTGAAAAAGATAGTTTTGAAACAGACACATATAAGAAGGCAACAATTTCATACTTTGATCTTCTTGATTATTTAAACGAAATAAGTGTTAGTGTCTTTTCAAAAGATTATGTACAAAAAGATGTGAGCCACATTCGATACATCGATCCATTAAAGCCAATGATATCCTTTACCTTTGATGATGGTCCGGTTGCAGCAAATACCCTAGATCTTGCTCAGTACTTTGAAAGTAAGGGCCAACGAGTAACCTACTTTATGCTTGGAAGTCGCATTGCAGGTAATGAGGACTTGATCAAACAACTGCATGATATGGGTCATGAAATTGGGAATCACTCCTACGATCATCCTAATTACAATACACTCACCGATGAACAACTCATCGTACAAACTGAGGATGTCAGTAATGTAATTCGTAGTATAACAAATCAAAAACAAGTACTCATTCGACCACCCTATGGTGCAGCAAATGAAGCAGTCCGATCAAAAATCTCAAGTCCACTTATATTCTGGAGTGTTGATCCTGAAGATTGGAAGTATCGTGATGTTGATCTTGTATATGCAAATATTGATGCTGGTGCTACAAATGGGGGAATTATCCTCATGCATGATTTATATGGAACAACAAAGGACGCTGCGAAAAGGTTCTTGGATAAATATGAAAACGAATATCAATTTGTAACAGTAACTGAACTTCATGAATACAGTGGAGCACCACTCGTAAATGGACAGTTCACAAGCGGTGTCAATCGCTAGAAGGAGAGTAAGATGCGCATAACAGTTGGACAATTCGCCGTAAAATCAAATGCAATAGAACAAAATTATCTTGCTATGAAAGCACTGATTAAACAAGCTCAAAGTGATGACTATGATGTTATTGTCTTTGGAAGTTACGCACTGAGTGGCTATGGTTGTGGGCAACACTTTTATGAGCAGAGCTTGTATGATGAAATTGAAGCCTACACTCAACAATTACTCTTATTAAGTGATACGATTACGATTATTTTTGGATCCATTGCGTATAAGCAAACAGTACAGGAAGTAGTCTTAAATATATTACACAAACATACTTTATATGAACATGCTAAGGGACACCTTGAAGATCGTCCACTTAAGGAAGCTGATTATTTTAGTCCCGGCAAACTTGAAACATTTGTAATGGATGAATTATCTCTGAATATTTTCTTTGCGAGTGACTATCACATGTTGAAATCATCAGCGTCTACATTTGATCCAGACTATGAATGTATAATCATTGATGCGGCTGTCGTTAACGCGAATAAGTCATTATTAGGTGAGACGATCGTTTATGCTAATCTTGTTGGGATTACACAAATAAATAAGACCGTCTTTATTAATGGTGGAAACAGCTTTACAAATCGTAAGGAAAAAAGCTTAGCCTTTAAAGATCCACTATCAGAAGGACTTCTTGTTGAAGATTTAAAACCAACACAAATGATTACACCACTGATTGCACTTGTGAATGGATTAAAATACTTCTCAAAAGATAATTTTGGAGAAAACAAAAAATGGATGATTGGAAATTCTGGAGGACTGGATAGTGCGGTCTGTTTGGCACTTCTAAGTTTGGCCTTTGGAAAAGACAATGTATTATCATACAATATGAGCACACAATACAACAGTGAAAAAACAATCAACAATGCAGCGCATTTAGCAGAACAACTTGGTGTAAAACATCATGCACAGCGTATTGATGCTGCAGTGAATGGGTATATGAATACAATAAATACCTTTGGATATACAGAAATACCGACACTAGCCTATGAAAACATTATGGCAAGAACAAGAGGGCACCTCTTAGGTGGCTTCTCAAGTCTAGAAGATGCGATTATTTGTAACAATGGAAATAAACTTGAAGTAATGTTAGGGTACGCAACCTTATATGGTGACGCTATTGGAGCCTTATCACTTATTGGAGATCTGACTAAGGTCGAAGTGTTTAAGCTTGCAGAAGCGATCAATGAGCACTTTAATAGGGAAGTCATTCCAACAAATCTATTACCAAAACGTGATGGATATACTGTTCACTTCGATGTTGCTCCATCAGCAGAACTAAAACATGAACAAAAAGATCCAATGAAATGGTTCTATCATGATGAACTGACACACCTTATCCTCAAACATTCAAAAAGTGAAATCTTATCAATGTATCTCGATAATCAATTTGAACACTTAGACATTGGAAAATGGTTAGCATTTTATGAACTTAATCATGGCCAAAACTTTGTTGAAGACTTTGAATGGTTCACAAGAACTTTTGAGCGAAATAGCTTCAAACGTAAACAAATGCCACCCGTACTTGTTTACTCAAATAAGGTCATAGGCATCGACTTTGAAGATGTGAATTTTCCAACACCTGAAACAGACGTTGAAAAACAATTAAAACAAGCAATTATTAAAAAATATTAGCACAAAAAAACCTCTCTAGACATTCTAGAGAGGTTTTCTTAACGCATTAGTTAAAACGTTTTTTGAGTCTAAGAGTAATCATTAGTGCAATACCAACAAAGAGTGTCAGTAATGGAGTAACGATATCACCAGCAATACCTGTATCTGGTTGTTTTTCATTATCTTTTGGTTGTTCCGTAGGTGTTTCACCGGGTTTAGTAACGGGTGCTTCTGGTGTCGTATCGTTGAGAGCGACTAAGAATTTTGTACCATCATCACTAAAGTCAGGCGTTGCATATACTGTTAACTCAACATTGTTTGACGTATCTGCATAAACAGAGAAGAGTTTTTGTAAGAACGTTGTTTTTGGATTGAAATAGTTTTCGATATAATCTCTAACAGCCTTATCATCATCTAATAAGATCGGTAGAGCTGTTCCAAGTTTAATCCCTTTATAACCACTATTTTTAAAGAAGTTAACAATTTCTACTAAGAAATCAACCTTACCTTCAGTTGTACTGAAAGATGTACTATCTACAGTAATCGTATTTGATGTCGTATCAACCTTAACAACATAGTCACCAGTTTCTAAATTTTCTAAAGCGTCTTTGATTTCAGTATCAACTACAGCTTTTGGAGTAAAGAAGAGGTATGTTTGTTCTTTAGTTCCAACTTCACGTTGAGCAACAAACTTCACATTACTATTTTCAGAAACAGTAACTACAGTTTGCCAATCACCAGCATTCTTTTCTAACCAAACAGTAGGAGTAGTAGCACTTTCAGTATTATTCACTAAGGTACCGTTAATTGTTAAATTAAGTTTGTCTATTGGATTGGCACCGTGTGAAACTTCAATTCCACCAAATTCATTACCTGATACATCAACAACACCTTCTAAAGTTACTTATGATGAATTTACAAGTAAAGCTGCATCAGAACCAGTTAATTTAATGTCTTTAATAATTACATCTGTAGCCTTGAATACTTGAATAGCATAATCGCTCTTCCAAGTCGCTCTATTAGGACCTGTTAGTGTGTGTCCAGCACCGTCAATCGTAACAGGACGACCGACAACCAATACAAATTTACCTTCTACTTCTTCAAGTTCAATATC
>JAAZDN010000090.1 GCA_012512805.1 Erysipelothrix sp.
AAATACTCCATTAATTAATATCCTATCTAAAAGTGGCATATCCGCAACAAAAGGTTCTTCACGATGAATTGTTATAATATATCTCGATGTTGAGGACTTATCACTATTCACTTGTTCAAAAATAAAGCTATTATTAGCGCCCACACTTAAAGATAGTGGGTCACTTGTCAACACATTGATATTCATATTTGGATTTTCAACTATATTCAAGTCATTCATCCCAAACATAATTTTTGAATTTTTTACATAAACTTCATACCTGTATATATCTATAGTCGGATCATTTTTAACTTTCTCGCCACCTGGTTTACTTATATCGGCAATTGGCTTACTAGGATCTTTTAGCCAGTCCTGTCCGTCTTTAATATCTAGGTTTTCAAGCTTAGTGTTTTGGTCTTCTTGACGATTAACACTTACAATATATCGTGACGTTGATTTTTTATCCTGACTTAGAACTTCAAAAACAAATTCATTCTTTAAACCAACACTCAAACTTAGTGGATCATTACTAACCGCAACATAGTCTGCGTTGGCCGGTAAAACATAAGTTAAGTCTGACTTAGTAAACGTTGTCTTATCATACTTAACATCAACACTATGTCTAAAGATTTTTATTGATGCATCATTTACATCAGTTTCATTATTATTCGAATTATCACTTATAGGATTATTTATATCTGATAGCCAAGCACTTCCATTATTAATTCCTAAATTACCGACAAGTTTAGACTCATCATTTTCGGCACGATTAATTGATACTATATAACGTGCAGTACTCTTTGAGTCCGCAGTTTTTACTTCAAAGATAAACTCATTATCTAAGCCAACCTTTAAAGGCGTTGCGGTTTTAATGACAGTGACAATGCTACCGGCAGGCTTATTATAAGTTAAATCAGATAAACCAAATGATTCCTTTTGATACTTAACATTAATATGACTTCTAAAAATATCAATTGAAGAATCTACAGAATCCTTCTCCCCTGGGTTTGTGTGATCTTCAATTGGATCACTTGGATCAACTAACCAGTCTTTTCCATCAACATCAACTTCAAGCTTACTACCAACTTTAACTTTAATATTTATTGTATATGTTTTTTGTACACCATTTTGTGCTTGTGATATAACAGTAAAACTATTGTCTCCAATTTTTAAAGTATTATTACTACTATTACCACTAACGATACTACCTTGATTGTCATTTGCGATTGCCAAAATATCAACAGAATAACTACTCGCATAATCCAGTTCAATCACAGTATTATTAAGTGGAGCATTAACATTAATATTCTTCTCTACTCCATCAACTTTAACAGATAAACTCTTTACTGATGCATCGTCCTGTTTAATAACATCTAATATAAAATTATATGTTTTTGAAGTACCATCCGCCGCATTTACTACAACGCTTTTGTTACTCAGAACACTCAAATTAACTAAACCAGAAGTCATTACATTTGCACCGCTGTCATTTAGAATAATACCTAAATCCACATGCGATACACTAAATGGTATCGTAATTGTATAATTTGTATTATCTGTCGTAACTGCATTATATGTATCAC
>JAAZDN010000091.1 GCA_012512805.1 Erysipelothrix sp.
CTTTCCGCAATACAGGTTGGAGTAACATTATCTGGATTTCTAGCTTCTGCAATTGCTGCAGATGCTTTTAGTGAGTACTTGGTAAACTTTTTAATTAAAATAGGATTAGTGATGAACGCTGATGTATTAAAAGCCGGCGTTGTCTTTGTCATTACCTTATTATTATCATATTTAACGATTTTATTGGGAGAACTTGTTCCAAAGAAAGTTGCGATGGCCTTTCCAGAGCCCTTTGCTCGGATTGTCATCCACCCAATTTCTATTTTTACGAGCATCGCTAATCCAATCGTAGTATTTTTATCATTATCTACAAAGGTGGTGTTAAAATTATTTAATTTAAATACTGAAGACTTAGATGAAGGCGCGACAGAAGAAGAGATTAAACTAATGGTTTCAGTCTCATCTGAAGGTGGACATATTGATGAAACTGAACGTGAGATGATTGATAATATCTTTGCATTTGACGATCTTGTTGTTGAAGATATTATGACACATAGAACAGAGGTGTCCGCAATCGATGAGGACTGGTCCTTTGAAGAAATCATGGACTTTGTATCTAATGAAAAATATACAAGATATCCAGTCTTTAAAGACTCTATTGATAATATCATTGGAACCATTCATTTACGTGATTTAATTAAATATTTAAACAGCTCTGAAAAATTTGTTTTAAGTGAAATATTACGTAAGGCATTTTATATCCCAAACTCAAAAATGAGTGATGAACTTTTAAATGAGTTCAAATTAAATAAAACACATATCGCAATTGTTATTGACGAGTATGGTGGAACAGCTGGAATTATCACAATGGAAGACTTAATTGAAGAAATTCTTGGTGAAATTGCGGATGAATACGATGATGATGAGTCAGATGGTATAATAAAGATAAGTGATGACATGTGGTTGGTTGATGGTGACACTGAATTGTTTGATTTACAAGAAGCACTTGAGATTGAACTCCCACTTGAAAAATTTGATACGGTCAGTGGCTTTGTAGTTGGTGAGCTAGGTCGTATACCACAGATTGAGGATGTTAACTCTTTAACGTCCGCAATTGAGTATGAAAATTTCAGAATTATGATTACGAAGATTGAGGATAAAATAGTAGCGAAGACAAAGATCAATCGGATTAAACCGACTGATAGCCAGGGGGGCACAAATGAAACTGATTAATGATGTTATTTTAAAGAATAATTTATTTCAAGAATTACTAAAAATGAATGCTATCGAATACAGTTTAGATAAGGCAAGTGCCAGAATGAAAATTGATGAAAGTATTATGACTTTTTATGGGATGGTCTATGGTGGTGCAATCTTTGCCCTTGCTGAGGTTGTTTCTATCGCTGCATCAGTAACAAATGATAAAAGTTATGTAACAATGGATTCAACGGTTAAATTTCTAAATCCGGCCTATGGCGAATATTTAGTCGCACATGCAGAGGTCATCTATCGTGGGGAAGGCAACTGTAGTGTTGATGTTGTTGTTAACGATGAGAATGATACTTTAATTGCGAAGGCGATGTTAACGATGTTTGAAATTGAGTCGAGTGCAGTTTAATGCACTTTTTCTCATTTATGAATGGATGATAAAATGAGTGAAAAAATTAGTATAAAAATGTTATCGATATCTGATATTGTAAAAGGTCAGGGAGTTTCGAGTGCTTTTCATGAGCAGGTAAACTTAGTCAGTAAGTCTGATAAATTAGATATTTGTGTAAACAAACATTTTAAAAATGCTGATATTACCCACCACCATACTGTGGGTGTGGGAAGTTATATCCGCATGTTTAATAAGAAGACAATCCATGTTGCCTATGTTCATATGTTGGCAGAAAAACTGGAAGGGTCAATTAAACTCAATTCATTATTTTATAAAATATTTAAGTGGTATACACATAGTTTTTATCGTAAGGCAGATTATTTAGTCATTGTGAATCCGGATACGAAGAAGATGTTATTATCGTATGGAATTAGTGAGGATAAAATATATTATATTCCAAACTATGTTTCATCGGATCAGTTTTATGAAGTAGATGATAACTTGAAATTAAGGTATAAACAAAAATATAAGTTTAAAACAGATCGTATGACAATTTTATCTGTAGGACAAGTACTTCTAGGTAAGGGTGTTGAAGACTTTATTGCATCGGCTAAAAATAATCCACACTTAGATTATGTGTGGGCGGGAGGCTTTACCTTTGGTCCCTTAACAGATGGCTATGAAACATTAAAAGACTACGTTGAAAATCCACCAAAAAATGTTCGTTTTATTGGCTTGATTGATCGCCGTGTCATTAATGAAGTGTACAATGCAGCCGATATATTGTTTATGCCATCCTTTAATGAAATGTTTCCAATGACGATATTAGAAGCGGTGAATACACATACACCCATCGTTATTCGTAACTTAGAGTTGTATGAAGATATATTATTTGACTACTATCGTCCATGTGCAGGCATTGTGGACTTTGATGATGAAATTTTAAAAATTACACAAGATGAAGCCTATCGTAAACAATCTATATGTAATTCAGTAAAATTAAAAGATTCCTATGATCAAAAATATGTGTTAAAACTTTGGGAAGATTTTTACTCAGATATTTTGAAAAAGAAAGGGCGTAACAATGTTAAATAAAAATAGAGGAACGGATTCAAATACAGTAACGAGTCAACCACAAGATTTACAAATTGCGATTTTAATTGATGCGGACAATATTCCATATAAAAGCATTAAAGGAATATTAGAAGAGGTTACCCGATATGGAACACCGACGATTAAAAGAATTTATGGTGATTGGACAAATCAACGTTTAAATGGATGGAAACCACTCTTACTAGAAAATGCAATTAGCCCCATTCAACAATATGGTTACACATCAGGAAAAAACGCAACCGACTCTGCATTAATCATTGATGCAATGGATATGTTGTATACACGTGATATTGATGGATTCTGCTTAGTAACGAGTGATAGTGACTTTACTCGTCTTTCAACCCGTCTGCGTGAATCTGGAAAATGGGTCTTAGGAATTGGAGAAACAAAGACACCGAGTGCCTTTATTGTTTCATGTGACAAGTTTGTCTACATTGAAGTCATTGAAGAACGATCTAAAACGAAACTTCAACACGGTGCAGAACGCGATGAACTCGTTCGTCTCATTACAGCTTCAGTCTATGATATTGCGGATGATAATGGTTATGCATTCTTAGCAGATGTTGGAAACTCAATCATGCGTAAACAACCGGACTTTGATCCACGTAACTATGGCTATTACAAACTAACACCCTTAGTTAAGGATTTAGAAGAGTTTGAAATTGATGAACGTAAGGTTGATGATTCCATTAAACACGTTTATATTCGCAAGAGAAAATAAGCCTACAAGCCAAAAGTGTTGATTATAAGCTGTGCTTAGGGTATAATTTATAAGAATTAAATTGATGAAGAGGACTAGTAAAAATAAGATTTCTATTAAGCGAGTGGCTGGTGGTGCAAAGTCATTAGAAATTATTTCGAATTCACCTTGGAGAGAAGCTAATCACTTCCGTAACTATTGCGTTAAAGTAAAGATAAGACATATTTATGTAAAAACAGGATGGTACCGCGTTAGTCGCTTCTGGCTATGCGGTTTTTTTATGGAGGAAATGATGAAAAAAATAGAAGCATTAAAAACAGTCATGTTAACGGAAATTACTAAAGTAAATTCCTTGGCAGAAATTGAGACATTAAAAATTAAATATTTAGGTAAAAAAGGTGAAATTCAAGGCTTAATGCAAGAAATGCGCCACTTAAGTAATGAAGAACGCCCACAATTTGGAGCACTCGTAAATGCTCTAAAAAACGAAGTTGAAACACTAATCACACAAAAAGTAGATGAATTTATTCAAGCAGAAGTATTGAATCAAATCAATGCTGAGCATATTGATATTACACTACCCGGTCAAAATCTAGAAGTTGGAAATCAACATCCACTCACCATTGTCGAAAATGAAATATGTGAACTCTTTGAATCAATGGGATATGCTGTTGTTGACGGACCAGAAGTTGAACTTGATCTGTACAACTTTGAACGTGCAAACATTCCAGAGAATCATCCAGCTCGTGAAATGCAAGATACCTTCTTTATTGATGTTGAAAGACTCTTAAGAACACATACAACTGCGATTCAAACACGAGTACTTGAAGCTGAAGCAGAAAACCTACCGATTAAGGTTATTTGTCCAGGTAAGACCTATCGTCGAGATGAAGATGATGCAACACACTCCCACCAATTCATTCAAATTGAAGGACTACTCATTGATGAAAACATTAAAATGACAGACTTAAAAGGAACCTTAGAAGTCTTAGTTAAAAATGTCTTTGGTAGTGATCAAGAAATTCGTTTGCGCCCATCATACTTCCAATTTACAGAACCATCAGTGGAAGTGGATGTTACCTGCTTTAACTGTAAGGGGTCAGGCTGTTCTGTATGTAAACAAACAGGTTGGATTGAACTTCTTGGAGCTGGAATGGTCCATCCCCACGTCTTAGAGATGGCAGGAATCGACAGTAAAAAATACAGTGGATTTGCCTTTGGAATTGGTGTTGATCGTGCTGTAATGTTGAAATATGGTGTGAATGATATTCGCTCACTCTATACAAATGACACGCGCTTATTATCACAATTCAAACGGTTTGATTAGGAGGCTAGAGTATGAATATAAGTTATAATTGGGTGAAAGAAACCCTTAAGACAGACATTAGTGTTAGCGAATTAACAGATGAATTAACACTTGCAGGTTTAGAAGTAGAACAAATTAAACAATTGGCAAATGCCAGTAATCTTGTAATTGGACATGTCATCGGTGTTGAGAAACATCCTGATGCAGATACCTTAAACATTGCAAAGGTAGACATTAAAGATGAAATCTTACAAATTGTATGTGGTGGCCCAAACTTAGCACTGGATCAAAAAGTGATCGTCGCAAAGGTTGGTGCTGATGTTAACGGCTTAGAAATTAAAGCAGCAGAAATTCGAGGTGTTGCATCAACAGGTATGATCTGTTCATACACTGAACTTGGTGTTGATGAAAAAACATTGAGTGATGATGATAAGATGGGAATTGCGGTTTTAGATGACAATGCACCGATTGGACATACTGATGTATTAAACTATCTTGGCTTAGATGATACGATCATTGAAGTGGACTTAACACCAAATCGTAGCGACGTTTTAGCAATGAACAGTCTTGCTTATGAACTTGCGGCAATACTCGATAAAAAAGTTGAAATCAACATTTCTTTAGAACTGACACAAGGATTAGATACACGCTTAAAAGTAGCGTCTAAATCAGAGAAGAGTGCTAATATTTTAGGGAAAGTCATTAATAAGGTTAGCATTAAACCATCTGTTGATTGGATGAAAAAACAACTTGTACTTCATGGCTTTAGTCCAATTAATAATGTCGTGGATATTAGTAATATTGTCATGATTGAAACGGGACAACCACTACACTTTTATGATTTAGACAAGCTACCAACTCTTGAGTTAATCGTTGAAGATCAACATGAAGAAGAATATACAGCGCTAAATGATGAAGTGTATGATTTACTTCCAGAAGATTTAGTCATTACATCAAACAATCAAGTCATTGGAATTGCGGGAGTTATGGGTGGTGCGAATACGAAGATAAGTGATGATACAACAGGACTTGTTATTGAAGCTGCCCAGTTTGATCAAACACAAATTCGTAAAACAGCACAACGATTAAACATTGATAGTGAGGCTGCGATTCGTTATACAAAGGGAATTGATCCACAGGCTATTTATAAGGCTATGAATCGTGCTGTTGAATTATTAGAAACGTATGCTGATGCGACAGACATTGAAACAACGGTTGCGCACAGTACACATGTAGCGAGTGATAAAAAGATTACTACAAGTCAAGCATACATTAGCCAACGATTAGGTGTTGATCTCGATGTAGAAGAAATCGTGGACTTTTTAGAACGCTTAAACTTTAAAACAACAGTATCAAATGACGAAATTAATGTAATTGTTCCACCATACCGCATGGATGTTAACGAAGAGGTTGACTTAAGTGAAGAAATCTTAAGAATGTATGGCGTCGATAAGTTAGAAGCGACATTACCGCTTGTTCAAATGAAACCAACACTTAAAACACAGATTGCTAAGGATAAAAAAGTAGTAACAAACCTATTATTAAACAAGGGATATAGTGAAGTCATTACGTACTCACTTGTCTCAAAACGTCATATTAATGATGGTGTTATGAATATTGGAGAGCCAGTCGTTTTAAGTAATCCTCTAAGTGCAGAGCGAGAATATTATCGTACATCACTTCTTCCAAGTCTAATTGATACGATCAAATACAACGAAGCACATAGCAATTATGATTACAAATTATACGAGTATGGAAAAGTGTATGATCATCAAAATAATGAAGAACTTCGCCTTGGACTTGTAAGTGCGATAGAATCTCTAAACAGTACATGGGAAAAACGTGATCATGTACATAATTTTTATACGATTAAAGGCTTAGTGATTTCAGTACTGAATAAACTAGGAATCAATGAACAACGTGTTAGCTTTGAAAACATTAATGAAGACTTACACCTCTTACATCCATACCTTAGTGCCAATGTCCTTGTTGATCGTAAGCAGGTAGGAATCATTGGACAGCTACATCCTACATATGCGAAAAACAGTGGCGTTAAAACAGCACTTGTTGCGGAAATCAACATGACTGCAATTTCATCAGCTAAAAAAGCACGCATTAGTTTTACACCACTACCAAAATATCCAGGTACAAGCCGTGATATTTCATTAATTGTTGACAGTGAACTGACAGTTGAACAGATGATTAAAACGATTTTAAAAGCAGGGAAACCACTGGTTACAGATGCTTACGTCTTTGATGTGTATCAAGGCGATAACATTGATGCACTTCGTAAATCAATAGCGATTAGAATTCACTTCCAATCCAATGAAAAAACGCTAACAGATAAAGATGTTAACGTAATTTATGATAAAATAAAAACAACACTTGAAGATCAATATCAAGTTGAAAGTCGAAAGTAGGAGAAATATGGGAAGAGCGTTTGAAGTAAGAAAAGCCTCAATGGCAAAAACATCGATTGCGAAATCAAAGGTATATTCAAAATTTGGTCGTGAAATTTACATGGCTGCAAAAAATGGTGAACCAAGTGTCGAAATGAATGTAGAACTTGCACGTATTGTAGAGAAAGCAAAATCATCACAAGTACCGGCTGATATTATTAATCGTGCCATTGAAAAAGCAAAGGGACTTGATGATGAACATTACGATAGTTTACGCTATGAAGGCTTTGGTCCAAACGGATCAACATTAATCGTTGATACACTAACAAACAATGTCAACCGTACAATCAGTGAGGTAAGAAATTGTTTCACAAAAACAAACAATAAACTTGGAGTAAGTGGAAGTGTTACCTTCAACTACAATCAAGTCGGATTACTTGGATTTAAAGCAGAAACAACAGAAGATGATATTTTAGAACTTCTATTAATGGAAGATGTTGATGTTGTCGAAGTAGAAATTGAGAATGATGAAGTCATGATCATTGTTGCATATACCGATTTACACAAGGCAGAACTTGCAGTTAAGGAAGCTTTAGCTGTTGAAAGTTTCTCAGTCAATGAAATTTCAATGATTCCAACAGACACTGTAAGTTTAAATGCAGATGATCAAGCAAACTTCGATAAGTTAATGAATATGCTTGAAGAATGCGATGATGTCAACAATATTTACCATAATGTCGAATAAAGATGTTAGTTTGTTGATAAAACGTTATAATGGGTGAAGAGGAGGTATTAATATGGTACTTATAAATAGAAAAGAGATTTATAATGAGAATAAAGATTTTTTAAACGGTAATAAGTTTAAAATATTCCTATCAATGTTAATAATCGGGGTAGTATCAGTGACACTCACAAATATTTTTAATGCAAATGGTACAAACCAAATTGGTGGATTTATTATTTCAATCTTTAGTTCAACAATGTCAGGTGCAATGGCAATTTCAGTATTAAAAGCATATCGCCATGAGAATTATTACTATAAAATTACTGGCTTTATAGAAAATATTAAAAATCATGGGCTACCTATTCTTGTTATTGCGACATTAGTTGCGCTCATTAACTTTGTGGTAAGCCTTGTCTTTACATCAGTTGGGCTCATAGCTCCAGTTTTAAGCATTATCTCAGGATTACTATCAATCTTTGTTTCATTCTTAGTTTCTTCTGTAGCAACTATATCTTATTATGTTGTCCATGATCAAAATGAAGGTGATCCAATCCAAAGTTTAAAAGATAGCTTTCAGCTTATCAAAGATTACTTATTTGATATCTTTGCAATTAATGTGAAATATATGTGGCTCGCAATATTATTAATCATTGCATTGTTTGTAGGAGTCATCATCTTGCTCTTTCCACTTATTGAAATGATGATTCAATATTCATATGTTCCACAGGATGTTTTGATGGCATATGCTAATGAGTCAATTGCTACAATCTTATATATTTTTGTCGGATTCTTTGTAGTAGCGATATTAGTACTAATTTCAATGATTAAATTGGAAGGTGCATTCGCAATACTTTATTCTAAGCTAACAGATCATATGGAACAAGAAATAATTGAAGATGTCCTCGTTAATGAAGTTATTATTGATGAAGACATTAGTATTGATGAAGAGTAATAATTAAAGTGATTTAAAAGTAAATAAAAAAGGTAATGAAGTGAAACTAAAATGTTGATTCAACAGGTAGTTTCACTTTTTTATGTCGCATATTAGAATCACCATGAAAAAATACGATAAAAAGAATAATATGGTCCATAATATAAAAACGTATAGTGTGCTATAACAATAAAGTGATATAATATAGGTATGCACACTATGGTGTGCATACAGGAGGTAGTATATTATGATACTAATAAATAGGAAAGAACTTTATAAGGAGAACAAGGAGTTTCTCTATGGGAATAAATTCAAAGTATTCTTATCTATGGTAATGGTTGGAGCTGTGTCGTACACTCTGACACAAATGTTCAATGCAAATGGAACAAATCAAATTTTTGGATTTATAATTTCAATCTTTAATTCAATGATGTTGTGAGCAATTTCGATATCAGTATTACAAGCTTATCGACATGAAAATCATCGCTATAAGATTATTGGTTTTATAGAAAATGCTAATAAACATGGACTATCCTTACTTGTCATTGCGATCATTGTTGCGATTATTAACTTTATAATAAGTTATGGCTTGGCAAAACTTGGACTATTCGTACCGGTTATAAATCTTATTTCAAGTTTGTTATCAGTGTTTATTATATTCATCGTTGCAGCTGTTTCGAACATTTCGTTTTTTGTTGTTCATGATGAAATTAAAAGTGATCCGATTAAAAGTTTAAAGGATAGTTTCATACTTATGAAAGATCATTTCTTTGATATCTTTGCAATTAGTATTAAGTATTTTTGGCCAATACTCGTACTCATCATTGTTTTAATTACTGGAGTGGTGATTTTACTCTTACCAATGATAGAAATGGTTATGTATAACCCATATGTTTCAGAAGAAATTTTAATGGCATATGCGAGTGAGTCTATTTCTACGCTTTTATACATTGGATTTGGAGTAATAGTAATTATGATTTTGTGTATCATTTCGATCATTAAATTAGAAGGAGCATATGCTGTTCTGTACTCTAAGTTAGTTGATCAAAGTGATCCAGAAATAATTGTTGATGTGGTGGTAAATGAAATAATTATGAATGATGAACTTATTGTTGAAGAAGAAATAATTGTTCATGAAGATTCACAGTTGATGGAATAAGCAAAAGGAACGATGTTGAATCGTTCCTTTCTATTGATTAATCAATGATAATGGGTCCCTTAAATTCACGGTTCCATAAATATTCTTGTTCACTAGCATCAAGTGTACTAATGTAGAGCGCTGTACTTTTAAGTTCTAGTTCACGATATTGTTTATTCCAATGTTTGAATTTTGTAACTACCTTTACTTCATCTAAGACTAAGTGTTTGATAACTTGCCGTCCAACTTGATTAAAGCCAAGCACACGTAATTCATTTAAGGCAGGAAGTTCATCAAGCGTTTCTTGTTTGATGTTAGTGAGCATAAAGAGTAGGGTGCGGTTAATACGCGCACGTGTATAGCGACGGCTGACACAGTGTTGAATGAAGTGTTCATAATCATAGTTATTTGCGGCTTGTTTAATAAGATTATTCTCTATGCCTTCGGCAAAGAGCGCAATGTTCTTTAAAGATGAAGCATTTGCTGTTAATAAGTTTTGTTTGATTAAAGGAAAGAAATCATGCATAAAATGAACGGTATGATCAAAGGTTGTTGGGGTAAAGTCACGTGCATCTTCCTGATTAAAAATTCGTTTACGAATCGAACTTGCACTTTGAATTGCTAAAGGGAAGCCCTCATTATTTCTGGGTATGATCATTGGAGTAATGGAAGTATTTTTAAGTGCTTTTAAATAGGCAACCCCAAGTATATCATTCGGAAAGAATGATTGTGATAATAAACTATGGGCCTTTGGATAGGAGGTTCCATCTTGCATTATTTCCCGAAGATTGTTGACGTTAATGTTTAGATCGGCATAGGTTTGAAGCATTTCTAAATCATTCAATTCACTTCCGAATACAATATAATCGCATTGCGCTAAGTTTAAAAGTTGAACTGCGCTCTCTGCAAAGATACTCGCATTCTGAATGACAAGTGGAAATGGGATTTCAATGACAATATCAACACCATGATCTAAAGCCATCTGTGTTCGTTGAAATTTATCGATAATAGCGGGTTCACCTCGTTGTACAAAGTTACCTGACATTACCGCAATTAAAACATCACAGTTCGTTATTTTTCGTGCCTGTTCAATATGTTTTAAATGTCCATTGTGCAATGGGTTATACTCTACAACAATTCCTGTTACGATCATTTTTATCACCATAAGTAATATACCACAATCACAAGGCTTAAGGCGAATTGTTTTGTGTATTTACTTTAAAATTTATTATGACTCTAAGTGTTATTTCAATTTACAACTGTATCACTGAGATTGAGCCTTATCTATTGACTAATTGGACAATTAGCATTATAATATAATTCGTTAATGAAATGAGGAATTGTATGAAATGGTCACTACGTGATTTGGCAGTTGATGATAATAAGCGAATGCCTTATGAAGAGACAATCAATTTAACGATTGAAGACTTTCCGTTCGTAGAACGACTTACAGCAATCACACCTCTCACAATTAATGGGGTCTGGTACTATGATGAGATTAATGATCATCTACGTACTGAATTCAATTTATCTGGAGATATAACAGTTTTAGGATCTTTAACACTTAAAGAATCCATTCATCGTCTTAATATTGATTCCGAAGAAGTCTTTGGATTTGATCAGATTGATGATGTCGCGGATCACTTAGTAATGAATGACGAAGTAGACTTACTTCCAATTATCAAGCAGTTAGTCGTGGCCAATATTCCAGTTAAGACAGTTGAAGAGGGTTTTGAATATCCTTCGGGTAAGGGTTGGGAAATAGTTGATGAATCAAGTTTAGAAACTGAAGATAACCCAATTAATCCGAAAATGGCCAAATTATTAGAACTTGAGATAGAAGAAGACTAGGAGGTGTTGAAATGGCAGTCCCAAAACGACGTAGTTCGAAAACAAGAACAAGAAAAAGACGTACTCATAAGAAACTTAGCCCAGTAACAATCATGAAATGTGAAGCTTGTGGTGGTTTCAAAAAGCCACACCATATGTGTGAATGTGGTTACTATGAGAAACAAAACGCTTAATCTAATTGATTAAATAACATAAAGAGGATCAGACAAATGTCTGGTCTTTTTTTATGGTGAAATTGTGAATACGCTGAATGGAGTGAATTGGAATTATCCACATTTTTACAATAAGTTAAGAGAAATATAACATTACACGCAAAGTATGCGAAATTTAAGTGATTAAACTATACATAAATCTTTTAATTGTGTATAATAGTGGTAGAAAGTGGTTCTAAGTGGAAGAAAGTGGTGAATTCTAATGTTTATCGGCGAATATAAGCACAATATTGATAGCAAGGGACGTATTATTGTTCCGGCAAAGTTTCGTGAACAATTAGAAAATTCACTCATTTTAACTCGTGGATTGGATGGATGTATTACAATCTACTCTCATGCACAGTGGGCAGAAATTTATGAACAACTTAAGAAATTACCTTCAACTAAAAAAGAAACACGGATGTACATTCATATGTTAACAGCGAAGGCTGCTGAAGTGGATATTGATCGTCAGGGTCGTATCCTTATTCCATCTAGTTTACTTGAAGTTGCGAAAATAGAAAAGGAAAGTGTTGTTGTGGGATCATTTGATCACATTCAAATATGGTCACTAGAACAATGGGAAGCATATTATGAAAATGCAAGTGAGTCATTTGAAGATATCGCGGAATCACTAACGGACTTTCTAATATGAAACAAGAACACGTAACCGTATTGCTTCATGAAGCAGTTGACTATTTAGATATAAAACCTGACGGAATTTACATTGATGGAACACTTGGTCGTGGAGGGCATTCACAATTAATTTTATCAAAATTATTGACTGGGAAATTATATGCCTTTGATAAGGATCAAGAAGCAATTAAAAAAGTGAACATTGAAGATGAACGCTTTGAAATCATTAACGCTGACTTTCGAGATATGGCCTATGAAATGAGTATACGAAATGTAGAAAAAGTCGATGGTATTCTCCTTGATATCGGTGTCTCATCGCCACAGTTTGATGAAGCAAGTCGTGGCTTTAGTTATCGTTTTGATGATCGCTTGGATATGCGTATGGATCAAAGTCAAGCACTTAATGCCTATGAAGTTGTAAATACATATTCTGAAGATGATCTCAAACGGATCTTCTATGAGTATGGTGAAGAGAAATATGCAAGTAGTGTTGCGAAAAACATTATTAAATATCGAAAGTTAAATCCAATTAAAACCACCTTTGAACTCGTTGACATTATTAAGGCGAGTCTTCCAAATAAAGAATTAAGAAAAAAGGGACATCCAGCGAAACAAGTATTTCAAGCATTAAGAATTGAGGTTAATGATGAACTCGGTGCCTTAAGACAGGC
>JAAZDN010000092.1 GCA_012512805.1 Erysipelothrix sp.
ATATAATGAAGCGCAAATACGAGCGGTAGCGGATGTCTTGGTGGATGCTAAGTATGTACGTAATCTTGAAATCACAATGAATACAGAGCATGCTGTTAAACTGATTAAAACAATGAGTGAGGAATATGGTGATCGTTTACTCATTGGTGCAGGAACAATTTTGAATATGGAAGATTTAAAGGCTGCGACTTTAGCGGGTGCACGCTTTGTCCTTTCACCAACAATTATGGATGATGAAATGCTTAAGTATTGTCATGATCATAAAGTCTTGGCAATACCGGGAGCACTGACGCCAAGTGAAATTTATCAAATGCATCGTAAGGGTGCCTATGCAATTAAGGTATTTCCTGCCAATGAAATGTCATTTGGTTATGCTAAAAAGGTGATTGAGCCATTAGGGAATATCAATTTAATGGCTGTTGGTGGTGTTACCTGTGATAATGTACAGTCCTATTTAAAGGGTGGATATACCCACATTGCCAGTGCTGGGGGGATCTTTAAAAAGGAAGACATCATAAGTCAAAATCACGATGCTTTAAAAGCTTCACTGAAACAATTTGAAGAAATGCTTGAAACTGTTAATTCTTGATGGATGTCAAGGAATACAAACATTAGGCATGATAAGATAAGAACATAGATCAGGAGGAGTACAATTATGAAACAAGCAACATTACAATTAGAAACATTAACTTGTCCATCATGTATTACAAAAATTGAAGGGGCATTAAAAAACCTGGATGGTGTCGATAAAGAAAGTGCAAAGATTTCATTTAACTCAAGTAAGGTTAAATTAGCCTTTGATGAAGATGTTGTCTCATTAGATGAGATTGCGAATTCAATTGATAAATTAGGATACGAAGTTTTAAAATCAAGCGCACGATAAGTACAAATAAACAAGGAGATCACCTCAAAATAGAGCGTACTATCTCCTTGTTTTTCAATTTTCATTCAATCTACATGTTAATGGTTATGAAATTTGATAGAATAGTATTAAGTGAAATATAGAAGTTATCCCTGAAAGGAAATGCATTATGGAAGTAGATATTAAAGTTGTTGATCAAAATACAGAAGAACTTTTAATCATCAGTGGTATGAGTGGATCGGGAAAGAGTACGGTCATTAAAGCCCTTGAAGATATTGGATATTTTTGTGTTGATAATTTCCCTGCTGCAATGATTAATGAGTTATTGAATCATTTAACGGGTGATGATCGTAAATATGATAAGGTTGCACTTACGATTGATACACGCAGTATACAATCCGTTGATGAATACGCAAATGTTATTGATGAATTAAATGAACGCGATATTCCTTTTACTACCTTATTTTTAGACAGTGAAGATGATGTGCTCTTACGTCGTTACAAGGAAACGCGTCGTTTGCATCCATTTATGGATGCGGGTCGCATTGGACTTGAGGAAGCGATTGCTAAGGAAAGAGACTTTTTAAACAGTGTGAAAAATGGCAGTGATATGATCTTAGATACGAGCCATCTTTCAACTGCCGAAACAAAACAAAAGATCATTGAACTCTTTGACTATGATCTTAAAGGTCGCTTAAATGTTCATTTTATTTCCTTTGGATTTAAATACGGCATTTTACAAGATGCAGATATTGTCTTTGATGTTCGGTGCTTAAAA
>JAAZDN010000093.1 GCA_012512805.1 Erysipelothrix sp.
CACCTAAGTCATGTGAAATGAATAAGTATGTTAAGTCACGTTGTTCTTTTAAATCTCTTAATAAGTCAATAATTTGTGATTGGATTGAAACGTCTAAGGCACTTACTGCTTCATCCGCAACAATAAATTTAGGATTTAAAGCAAGGGCACGTGCAATACCAACACGTTGTCTTTGTCCACCAGAGAACTGGTGAGGGTAACGGTGCATAAGTTTTGGTTCTAATCCAGATTCTTCCATAACTTTTGCGATATAGTCTGTTAATTTCTGAGTATTTTTAGCGTAGTGACCGTGAGCAACAAGTGCTTCCCCAATAATTTGAGCAACAGTCATACGTGGGTTTAATGATGAATATGGATCTTGGAAAATGATTTGTAAGTCAGTACGTAGATTACGTAATTCTTTGCTTGTTAAACGTGTTAAGTCAATTCCAGTATCTTTACGCGCTTCATAACGTTCATATTTTTCACTTGTTTTTGCAGTTTCACGTACGGCATCAAGATGTGTTTGAACAGTTTCAAATTGTTTATTTAAATCTGTAAGTTTTTCACGTGCTGCTTTCGCATTTTCTTGAGCCTTTGTATAACGACGTGATGCTGTATCATTATTTTCTTCCATTGCATCAATCGCTAGTTCATTAATACGTAATTCTTTTTCAGATTCGATGATTAAACCACGAACTTGATACCATTGTTGTAAAACTCTTGATGTTTCTGATAAGTCTTCACTAAAGACAAGACCACCAAAGATTTTAGCTGTTGTATCGAAGAATTCATCAACCTTACGGTCCGCATCATCAAATGCTTTTTGTGCTTTCGCAATGTTTTCTTCACCTTCAGCTTTTTCAAGTTGTGCCTTATATTTACGTCTTTCAATTCGATTTGCTTCTAATGATTTTACGTCTTTTTCTAAACTTTTGATCGTCTTGAAAACATAGTGTGGTGCAAGTTCTTCAATCGAACGTCCGTAGTAATATGTTGATCCACCTGTTTGGTTGTAAAGTTGTAGAAGGACTTTACCAAGCGTTGATTTACCTGATCCTGACTCTCCAACTAATCCTAATGTTTCACCCTTTTTAATGTCTAAGGTAATTCCGTCATTAGCCTTTGTATACTTCGCTTCACTTAAAAAAGTTTTTGAAGAAATTTTGTAATATTTTTTTAGATCTTTTACTCGAACAATTGTTTCACTCATAAAAAAATCTCCCTTCCTACTCGTATGCTTCAGGACTTAATCCCTACTTAGAAACTACTAAAATAATACAATTAACCGTTTGTAAGCGATGTGCAATCATTCAGTAATTATATTATTCTTTTCGTAAGATAAATTATAACAAGAAATTCTAAATATTTCAAGACTTTTACACAAAATGAAATAATTTACATTTAATGTAACTTTCAATTTACATTTTCTAAAGATGAACCCTTTAAATGTTATTGTTCATTCAATGAAATAGGCTTAATGATAGCTTGATTAATCGGCGTATTCTTCTTTTAAAGCCTGATAATGCTCTGAAGCCTCAAACGCATTTAAGATATCTCTTATATCTTTTGTATTCTTTGTTTGCATGAGTTGATTTCTTAAATCTGCTGCACCTTTGAATTCTTTAATGTATATTTTAAAGAATCGATGCAGTGGTTTACTAAGGCTTGGTTCAATACTTGTATAGTGATCATACAAATCAATGTGATGTTTTAATAGGTTTAACATTTCAATGGGAGTGCGGTTATAATGATTATGATCAAAGGCAAAGGGATCTTTAAAGACACCGCGTCCAGTCATAATGCCATCAACACCGTATTGTTCTACAAGGGCCATACCTTCAGCACGGGTATTAATGTCACCATTAATCGTAATGAGTGTATTTGGAGCAATCTCATCACGTAGTTTTAAAATATCGCCAATGAGTTCATAGTGGGCATCCGCCTTGCTCATTTCAACCTTAGTACGTAAGTGAATGGATAGGTTCGCAAGATCTTGTTTTAGTAAGTGTGTTAACCATGCCTTATAGTCGCTTAAGTTGGCATGGGCGAGTCGTGTTTTTACACTTACAGGAAGTCCTGATACTTTGGCGGCTTTAATTAGGTCAGCCGCAACTTCAGGGCGTAAGATGAGTCCGGCTCCACGACCATGCTTAAAGACATTTGGTGCTGGACATCCCATATTAATATCAATACCCGCATAGCCCATTTCTTTTACACCGTGACTGATTGTTTCAAAGTCATGCACTTGATCTCCCCAAATGTGGGCAACGATCGGTTGTTCATCATCGCTTTTAAAAAGGCGACCGCGTAGTGATTCTTTGCCTTCACTATGTGTATAGCTGGCACTGTTTGTGAATTCTGTAAAGTAGATATCAGGAGCTGCAGCCTTAGCAATAACATGTCGAAAAACAATGTCCGTAACATCCTCCATCGGTGCTAAGATAAAGAAGGGTTTCTTCAATTCATTCCAAAAATTTGATTGCATACATATCGCTCCTTACAAGGGCTATATTATAAGGTGTATTAAACACGAGTGCAAATATGGTACTTAATTGACTACAATAAGTGACATTTTTGTCACTTAACAAAGTTTTGAACAATAATTCACATATTTATACGTAATTGTGTCGTTATAATAGTTTTGAAATTTGTGGTTAATACAAAGGATTTATACATAAAAATTGGCTTGATGTGCATGCCCTTTTACTGTGTAAGATTACATTGGTGCTTATTTTTGGTATAATATCAAGGACTTTTGTTATTAACAAGGTTTTTATCCGTTACTTAAAGCCTGTACAGCTTTGCTAACGAGAAGGAGAAGTTATGAAAAACAAAAACATGGTTGAAGTTTGGGGAGACAACGTTTCACCAATTTCATTATTATTCGCAATCATTATTTCGGTTGTTACGACAATGGGGGCTTATTTCTTAGCACCTCAGGGTGATAAAACATTAGGGTTATTCTTTGGATTAGGTGGAGCCATAGTAGGTGTCATTATTTGTGCCCTCTTATTTAAGCCAAAGCGTGTGTTTGAAGTCGAAGAGAGCGAATAGGAGATAGAATGATGTCATTAAATATATTTATACAGATGGTTGTCATGGCTCTAGCGGCTGTGGCCTTATATACCGTTATTGGACTTATTCCAGGAACGGATGAAACATCGGTATTACTACCGATAACACTTGTCATTGTCTTAGCAGGCTTTGAGCCGATTGTTGTCTTAACATTCTTTATTGCAGCAATTGTAACTCTGAACTTAACAAATGCAATTCCTACTGTACTTGTTGGACTTCCAGGTGGAGTCATGTCAAGTCCGATGTTGGAGTCAGCACTCTATTTAAAAGAAAAAGGTAGATCTGCAGCAGTCATTAAAAAGATGGCCGTTGGAACCTTAATTGGTGTGCTTATTTCAATTCCTTTAGCAATGATCCTTGCCAGTCTATTGGCGCCACTGGGGCCAATGTTGACAGAGTATGCACCACTTCTATTATTTATTGGAGCAATTTTCTTATCACTGCTCAGTAAACAAAAAATCATTTCACTCATTAGTATTATTCCACTAGCACTCTTATTTATGGGACTTCGTTACTTATACTGGGGTGTAGGTGTTGTTCCTGAAGGTGTTAACATTACTACATCATTCTTCTTAGGTATTACAGTTGGGCCACTTTTAGTCTCATTGATCGATCTTATTAATAAGGATAAGCGTGCAGAAATGAGTACCGATCAGTATAAAAAAATTACACTTCCAAACGATAAGAAACATCGTCAATCACTAAATCCATTTAAGATTATTTCTAAGGCAGAATTTAAAACTGCATCACTCGGTGCATTTTTATCAAGTTTTCTCTTTGTTTTAAGTCCCGTCGGACTCACAATCTTATTTGGAGAAACCTTAAACAACCGAATTAAAGATCCAATTAAAAAGGCTGAATCGACAATTGTGACGATGAATGCAGTCGGACAAGCAACGTATTTATCAGGCTTAATAATTCCACTTATTGCGATTGGTATTCCATTATCTCCAATTTCAATTGGACCCGGTGGAGCACTCTTTAATGCACCGCCTGTCTTATCACTCGAAAATAATATTCACCATCTTTTATCAACATGGCAATTTCCACTTGCAATTCTTACAGGTGGTCTTATTGCACTCGTTATTACATATTTCCTAACAACACGTTTCGCAGGAACAATGTCAAATATCGTCTTACGTAAGATTTCACATGAAGCGGTCTTAGGTCTCTTTATTGCCTTTATCGTCTTACTTGCGTACATGGATGCCGGACTTATTAATATCTTTGGGGTCTTACTCATCGGAATTGTCTGTGGAACCTTAAATAAAAAAGGGATGAACTATGGTATTCAGTTCATGACCTTATATGCAGCACCGTTTATTGTGAAGATGTTGGTGGGCTAATGAAAAGAGCACATGGAACATCCTTTGGGAAAATTATATTACTTGGAGAGCATAGCGTCGTGTATTATGAGCCGGCAATTGCGATTCCTTTTGAAGGTGCAAAAATTGATGTCATCATCACACCAACTACGGGTGATATAACGATCAAATGCTTTAATTATACAGGCTGTTTAAATGAAGCTCCAGTAAATTTACTTGGTTTAAAAACAGTCATTGAAGCTACATTAAAAAAATTAAATGTTAAACAACAAGATCTTGCAATTGATATTGTCAGTAGCATTCCAGCAGAACGTGGTATGGGATCAAGTGCTGCGGTAAGTAATGCAACGATTCGTGCCATATATGCTTATTTCGATCAAGAAGTAAGTGAAGAGGAACTGCTTGAACTTGTGGACATATCAGAGAAAATTGTCCATGGTAATCCAAGTGGACTTGATGCCTCAATTGTCGTAAAAAATGAAACCTTATACTATACAAAGGGTGAGCCCTTTGAACCTTTCCATCTTGATCTTGATGCCGTACTTATTGTTGCGGATACAGGATTGAAAGGCAATACGAAAATCGCAGTTGAACGCGTTGCGAAAAAATATGCAGACGATGATTCAACAAAAACAATGATACAAGAGCTCGGTAATTTTGCAAAAGATGGACGTGGTGCCATTGAAGCAACGGATGCGCATCGTTTAGGAACACTGATGTATCAAGCACAGTCACATTTAAAAGCACTCGGTGTTAGTAATCTAACGATTGATAATCTTGTCGATACCGCAATGAGTAATGGTGCACTGGGTGCCAAACTCACGGGTGGTGGTCTGGGTGGTTGTATGATTGCCCTTGCCAATGATCAAGAGAGTGCAGATAAGATTGCATCAGCACTAAAATCAGCAGGAGCCATGAATACATGGACGATGCATTTGAAAGCGTAGGTGTTTGATGAAAGCAAAAGCACGGGCACATGCAAATATTGCCCTTATAAAATATTGGGGAAAGGCTGATGAAGCCCTGATCATTCCAAACAACAGCAGTCTGTCTTTAACACTAGATGCTTTTTATACAGATACTCACGTTCATTTTGATGAGCACTTAGCTGAAGATGAATTTATTTTAGATGGAAAAAGTGATCCAAAAACCTTAGTTAAAATTAGTAAGTTTGCGGATTTATTTAGAGCAATAAAAGGTATTAATACCCGCGTTCGTGTTAAAAGTGTCAATCATGTACCAACTGCTGCCGGCTTAGCATCTAGTGCTAGTGGCTTTGCGGCACTTGGTGTTGCGATCAATGCGGCCCTTGATTTAAACATGGATGCTGAAGTCTTATCCACATACATTAGACAAGGTTCAGGCAGTGCAACACGCAGTGTTTATGGTGGTCTTGTTGAATGGCAAAAAGGAAGTAATACAACGGATTCAAAGGCCGTCTTCATTGATGATGCCACCTTTGATTTGGGTATGGTTATTGTCGTTATTGATAAGGATGAAAAAACAATTTCATCACGCGTAGGTATGCAACATACAATCGAAACATCACCGTATTACACACTGTGGGCAAAGGATAGTGCACGTGATTTAGAAGCGATGAAAGAAGCTATATCAAATAAAGATATAGATCACATCGGAAGTATTGCAGAACACAATGCTTTAAAAATGCATGCAACAATGATGAGTGCCAATCCTGCAATTATTTATATGCAACCGGATAGTTTAAAGGCCATTCAAATGGTACAAGCAATGCGAAATGAGGGACTGACTGCATTTATCGCAATGGATGCTGGTCCAAATGTTAAAATAGTATGTAAGTTAAGCGAGAGTGATCAAATAGTATCAAGATTAAAAACAACATTTAAGGATGAACAAATTATTGTAAGTGGTCCGGGTCCGGATGCTTATGTTTTAGAGGAGTGATGAAATGATTAGTAGTACTTCAAGTGGTAAGCTATTTATCGCAGGGGAATATGCGGTTGTGGAGGCAGGATATCCTGCCATATTAGTAGCCGTTAATCAATTTATTAAGGTATCACTAGAACCGTGTCAGTATCGTGGAAGCATTAAGGCATTCAACAATGCCCCAATTGCCTTCGATCGTGAGGAAGAACGGATTGTTTTAGACTATCGTGATAATAATTTAGCCTATGTTATTAAAGCAATACAAGTTGTCGAAAACCTTGCCTTATCACTCAATAAAAAATTGTCCTTTTATAATTTAACGATCGATAGTGAACTTGAAAATGATGATGGTAAAAAGTTTGGACTAGGATCCAGTGCGGCGGTTACAGTCAGTGCAATTAAAGTACTTTGTGAACTGTATGAACTCGATTTTAATGATCTTGAAATCTTTAAGTTAGCAGCAATTGTCCACTATTATTTAAAAAGTAATGGATCAGGTGGCGATATTGCGGCATCGGTCTTCCACGGATGGATTGCCTATCATTCGTATGATCGAAACTGGCTTGCAAAAGAAGCTCAAAGTAAAACAACACTCCAACTGCTTCACATGGAATGGCCGCATCTACATATAGAGAGACTACAAGCACCCCGTGATTTAACGCTCATGGTTGGATGGACACAAAGTCCAGCAAGTACAACAAAGCTTGTTGATAACATGCAAAAAAACCGTTTAAAACACCAAGCAACATATACACAGTTTTTAGCTGAGAGTAAAGATTGTGTGCACCAACTTATCCAAGCCTTTAAAGATAATGATAGTGAAAACATTTTTAAACTCATTGCAAAGAATCGCGAACTACTCTTACATATGAGTAAGGATTTAAACATTACGATTGAAACTTCAAAATTAAAAGAATTGTGTGATATCGCAAATACGTATGAAGGTGCAGCCAAATCATCAGGAGCTGGTGGCGGTGATTGTGGGATTGCACTCATGCACAATGATAATGACTTCAAGCAGTTGATTTCTGCGTGGAATCAAGCAGATATTGAACATCTTAATATCGAAGTATATACAGGTGAGGCTTAATATGGAAAATAGAAAAGATCAACATGTTGCCTTTGCCCTACAACAACAAGCATTCCAAAAACCATCAGCCTTTGATGATGTAATCTTAGAACATGTCTCACTTCCACATTTAAATGTGAATGATGTGGACATCTCAACATCATTTGCGGGACTAAAACTATCCAGTCCACTCTATATTAATGCAATGACCGGTGGAAGTGAAAAAACAAAGGCGATCAATGAAAAATTGGCTGAGGTTGCGAAACGCTGTCACATTCCAATAGCGTCTGGCTCACTAAGTAGTGCGCTTAAAGATCCATCACTCAGTGAGAGCTTTACAGTGTTACGTGATAAAAATCCAGATGGACTTATCTTTGCGAACATTGGAGCAGAGTATGATGTTGAGGCTGCGAAGCGTGCCGTATCATTGTTACAGGCCGATGCGCTTCAAATTCATTTGAATGTCATTCAAGAAATAATTATGCATGAGGGTGATCGTGACTTTTCAATGTGGAAAAAAAACATTGAAGACATTGTGAAGACACTTGATGTTCCAGTTATCGTTAAAGAAGTTGGCTTTGGAATGAGTGCTCAAACCTTTGAAGCATTAAAACAGTTGGGTGTAAAAACGATTGATGTGAGTGGTAAGGGTGGTACAAACTTTGCCCAAATTGAAAATGATCGTTATAAAGATGAACACATGTCTTACATGAATGATATGGGCATCACAACGGTTCAATCATTGAAATACTCAAAAGACTATCAAGATGAGATTGAAATCTTAGCATCGGGTGGTATTCGTAATCCTTTGGACGTAGTAAAAGCCTTAGCGATGGGAGCCAAGGCGGTAGGAATTTCGGGTTTAATTTTAAAAACTGTTGAACAAGAAGGTGTTGATAAAACGGTTGCTCTCATTAAAAAATGGGAAGCAGAAATTAAGTTAATTATGGTAGCCTTAGATGTTCAAAATATTAATGATCTTCGTAAGATTCACATTCAGTACAAATAAAAATATAGCATAGTGTGGTTAATCGTCAGTGTTTAGTGTATGATGGTATAAAAGGTGGGAGTTAAGATGAATATTTATATCGTGCGTCATGGTAAGACACAATTTAATAATGAAGAGAGAATGCAAGGTTTTGCGGACAGTCCCTTACTGCCAGAAAGTTTAGAGTTAGCGATTGAAACTGGAAAAGGCTTTAAGGCAGATAATATTCACTTTGATAAGGTATATGCAAGTGATTTATTACGTGCAGTTCGTACATCAGAACACATTGTGATCGGAATGGAATCCAATCAAGAAGTAATCATTGAACCCTTAGTAAAAGAAATGAACTTTGGGGCAGCTGAAGGACAAAAAGTCGTTGACGTATGGGATCAAATTGCTCAGAGTATGAATTATGCCGATATGGCTGCTTTATTTGCGGTTGAACATCCACACAGTATCTTTGATTTTGTTCATCAATATGAACCCTTCAGTGAGGCAGAAAGTATTGATCAGTTTTATACTCGTATTAAAGCAGGACTCGATAAGATTGTTGAAGAAAACTATGGTAAGGGCGTAAAAAATATTCTTATTACAGCCCATGGACTTGTGATCTTAGGACTCTTAAATGTACTGGGCTATGATACTGGAAACTCACGCAGTTTCTCAAATCTTAGTATTAACCATATTCGCTACGATGGTGAATATACGGTTGTGGATGTAAATAAGAGTTATATTGAATAGATGATACAGACCAAGTGAGAACTTGGTTTTTTAAAGGAAGCGAAATATGCTATACTTCCAGTACAAATCCTAACCTACCGAATATGTGGTACATACATATCTTAGAGACCTAAGTTGTATACTTGATCTCCCGAATAGTACGGGACATACACTATAGACATTTTGTTAGCGAAAGAACATAAATGTCCCTAAAAAACACGACGTTTGTCGTGTTTTTTAATGTTAATGTTGGTTAACAAGTTTTGCGTAGTAGGCATCATTTTGTAGCAGTTCATTGTGGTTTCCAACTTCAACAATTTCACCTTGTTCTAAGACAATGATCTGATCAGCATCTTTAATTGTATCTAATTTGTGGGCAGTCATGATGATTGTTTTTTCTTGACGTATCGTTTCAATGGCTGCTGAAATTGCAAGTTCACTACTATGATCAAGTGCGCTTGTTGGCTCATCCATAAGTAAGATTGGAGCACTGCTTATAAAGGCACGGGCAAGGGCAATACGTTGTCGTTGTCCACCGGATAAGGTTTTTCCACTTTCTTCAACGATCGTATCATAACCATCAGGTAGTGATGCAATAAAGTCATGGATGTGAGCCTTTGTTGTGGCACTGATAATAGCCTCATCTAAGTGTTCAAGCGGACCATTATAGGCGAGCGCAATGTTGTCTTTGATGCTCATATTAAACAGTGGTGCCTCTTGTTGAACGTAGGCTATTTGTGATCTTAAATCGGTAAGTGAACTCGTTTGTGTATCATATCCGTTTAAGATAAAGTGTCCATCTTCAACATCATATATGCTTAAGAGTAATTTTAAGAGGGTAGATTTTCCAGATCCTGATGCTCCAACGAGGGCAAGCATGTTTTTATGTTTGAGTGTAATACTTATATCTTTTAAGATGGTCTCCTTTGGACTGTATCCAAAGGATAAATTTTCAATAATAAGTGCATCTTCACTTTCACTTCTTGGTGTTTTTGTTGTGCTTATTGTTTCATCTTCACCTTCTTGATGTAGGGAGTGACGAATTCGTTTAGCGGAGGCAATGACATCACTAAGATAGTTATAACTTAGTGGTAAGGTCATAAACATCCGCCCTATGGAACCTTGTAAGGGAAGCAGTAAGACAACTTTTGAAAAGGCGATACTTCCACTTTGACTAAGTATCAATCCAAGTAGTAGAAAGAGGAAGCTTGTAAAGAAGTTGAATGCCTGTCCAATTGTTCTGACGGTAGTGTTGTGGTTGTCGGTTGTAATTGAAATGGATTCCAAGTGTTTTAGTTGTGTATCAAATTGATCGAGCATCTGTGCTTGTAGCGAATTGTTACGAACAAATTCTTCATTACTTAAAATTTCTGATAGTTCATTCGTTGTGTTCTCATTTTGATGTGTAATCGCCTCATAGCCTTTTTGAATCGGTGTCGCAAAGCGTGAGGATACGATAAGGTTTAATAATCCAATGATAGTCGCAATGAGACCAAACTGCCAACTTATACTAAAGCAGACAATCAGTGCGAACAATCCCATAAGAAAGGGCATGATCACATCGTTATGAACACCTTGGAAGTAAAAGTTACTGAGTGATGAGACATCAACGGTGAGGATGTTCATCAGTGTTGCGGAGTGTAGTTTAACCTTCTCTTTTAAGTGAATCGCATGGCTCATCATAGCTTTTGATAGATTTTTCTCAGCATTTTGTCCACCGATTAAATTTAGAGATTGAAAGAAAATAATCGTTGGAAGCATGATTAACACAAGCAGTCCAATGTTAATAAAGGGTTGTGGATTAAAGATTTGGACAGTAACCTGTTCTAAGGAGATTTCTGAAATTTTTCCTACGAGAAAGAGGAGACTGAAATTTGCTGCTGTGGATAGTATGGAACCAAACAGACTTAAGGCTAAACCCCATGATCCAAGTTTAAGAATGAAGTGAATGTTTTGAAAACGACTGTTTTTATTCATGAGTGTGTTCTCCTTCTAGGTAGTGTTGATAGTGTGTTCCAGATTTTAATAAGTCTGATCGTTTACCGTACTCAATTATTTTTCCTTGATCTAAGATTAAGATCGTATCACAGTGATTTAATGTATGAACACGGTGGGTGACGAGTATTTGTGTATGTTGATTGTCTGTAGTTGAAAGAAGACTTTGAATTGCGGCTTCACTGTGGGCATCCAGTGCGGATGTTGCCTCATCAAAGAGCAAGATTTCACTTTCCTTTAGAAAGGCACGTGCGACCGATAGTCGTTGTCTTTGTCCTCCGGATAAGTTGTTACCATGTTCACCACATTCAATATCAAGTAGTGGGGTTTGATTTGATAGATCATCTAACTTTAAGCTGTGTAAAAGTTGAAGTAGTTTTTGATCGGGTGCACTTGGATCAATGATTTTTAAGTTCTCACGAATCGTGTCATTAAAGATATAGGCGTTTTGGGTGACGCTTGCTAAATGGGTGCGTAAGACATCTTTATCCCAGTTTTGAAGTGGAATGCCTTTAAAAAGGATGACTCCAGAATCGACATGATAGTGTCCTAAAATCAGTTTTAATAAACTTGATTTACCACTACCACTCTCGCCCATGATTCCAAGTTTTTCATGTGGCAGTATCTTAAATGAAAGATGACTTAAGGTTGGCTCAATACTTCCAGGATAGGTGAAACTCACATCTTTAAATTCAAAAAGTGATTTTGTATCCTCACCTTCTGTTTCATGTTTGAACTGTTCAGCTTTAAGATCCCAAAGGGGGAAGACTCTTTTGGCTGATGCGAGCATATGTGGAATGTTATTTAAGGTGTTTAAAATGTTATTGAAATCTTCGTTGGCGAGCACCGCAATACTGATAGCGGCAAAGAGTGATCCAAATTGAAGGTCGCCTAAATAGACCCAGTATGTCCCAAATCCACCTATAAAAACTAAGGGTAAGATTGAGAGAAAGGTAGTTGGTATTTGAATAAAGTATAAACTTACAATACCTTTAATCGCAGCCTTACGTGATGTATTTAGAGCTGTGTCTATCCAATC
>JAAZDN010000094.1 GCA_012512805.1 Erysipelothrix sp.
GGAAAGTAGTTTCGTTGAATTGGATGCAAGTGCCACAATTTTTTGTGATTTTTTATCATCCTGTTGCTTCATCTTATTTAAGTTCAATGAAATAAATGCCATTTCACTCCCTGCAAAAAATGCATTAAGCAAAATTAATAAAAATATCAATCCTATTTGTGTTAGCATTTCCTATCACCTTCTAACAATTCATTACAACACGGACTCTTGCCGCTACTATCTTCACCCATTTTTTTGCCTCCGTTAATGCATAAATTATATAAACATAAGCTTTAAAAGTCAAGCAAGATTACTAGGCTTCATCCGTGAAAAAACTGTGAAAAACCCTAAGTAATAACTCCAAGTTCTCGCTCTATGTTATAATACTTAAGATTAGGAGGACGATTTATGAGTAAAGTAACACAATCCATTAAGAACATGAGACGTTTAACAATAGAAGAAGAGGTTGCGAACGCCATAACACATGGTGTTATGGCCTTATTAACCTTATTAATATTACCCATTACCGCAGTCTATACGTATATCGTTGGCGGTTGGACATATGCCATTGGTGTCAGTATATTTACCGTATGTATCTTTATGATGTTTTTAGTATCAACCTTATATCATTCTATGCAATTTGATAGTACTCAAAAATACATCTTCAGAATTTTAGATCATATTTTTATTTATTTTGCGATTGCGGGAACGTATACGCCGATCGCAATTTCATTAATTGGTGGATGGCAAGGCATCGTTATTCTCGTTATTCAATGGACCTGCGTACTCTTTGGAATCTTATATAAGGCAGTTGCGAAACGTGAATTTCCAAAGTTTACACTTACCCTATACTTAGTCATGGGCTGGGTTGCCATTCTTTTTATGCCCACACTATTAAAAAATTCAAGTCTTATCTTTGTAGGTCTAATTGGACTCGGTGGTGTTTTATATTCAATTGGTGCATATTTTTACACAAGAAAAAAGAAGTACGCACACATGTTGTGGCACCTCTTTATTAATGCAGCTTCAATCGCGCATTTTGTTGCGATTGTCTTCTATATAAGATAATTAGACGATAACATATTTGTCGATGGCTTTAGCAAAACCATCCATATCATGATGATCAGTCACAGCATTGCTGTGGCTTTTTACATGCTCACTCGCATTATCCATAGCGACTGAAAAGCCGGCATTTTGTAACATTGAAATATCATTATCATTATCACCGATCGCAAAGATCTTATCAGTATCAAGATTAAGATAGTTCGCTAAAAAATTGAGTGCATTTCCCTTACTTGCATGAGCTGACGTAATTTCAATGTTTGAAAAGTGGGATGATACAACATTGATATTAGCATACGCTTTTAGTCTTTCATACAGTTCATTTCGAAAGTCTAAATCCTCAAACCCCAAATCAATTTTCTTAATATTATGCTTATGCTCTTTTGCAGCTTCAATAATATCTGATGCAGCATATCCATATTCTAAAATTCTTTTAAGAAAACTTGATGATTCCTGATCGCGATGCTCAAAGATACGCTCATCAATAATAATCTTATCATCACAGACAAGAATGATATTGACGGCTTTATTTATTGCCAATTCAATAATATTAAGCACAAGATCAAAATCAATGAGTTGTTGATAGATGATTTCATGGGTCTTTATGTTTGTGATTTGAGAACCGTTTGAACTAACCATGTACTCTATTTCAGGATGTTCAAAAAGTTCATCAGGGATCCCTTTTAAAAATCGTCCTGTCGTTGGAATAAATTGAATACCATGTTTTACTAGATTATCAATGGCTTGTTTATTTCCCTTTGATATCGTTTTTGTAGACGATAATAATGTATCGTCTAAATCACTCATTACTAATTTATATTGATGCATACTTTCACCTCTGCACTATCATAGCACATCTGTACACTTTTGCTTTAAATATAAAAGACATCACAATGTGATGCCTTATATAAATTATAGCGCTGCTTGGTAGTATTCTGCAACTTGATCCCAGTTAACGACTTCAAAGAATGCTTGTAAGTAGTCTGGACGAACGTTACTGAATTTTTTGTAGTAAGCATGTTCCCAAACATCAACACCGAGTACTGGTGTTAAGAATGCACTTAATGGTGTATCTTGGTTTGGTGTTGCAACAACTTCAAGTTTACCTTCTTTGTTAACGACTAACCATGCCCATCCTGATCCAAAGACGCCACCAGCTGCTGCGATGAACGCTGCTTTGAATGCATCAAAATCACCGAATGTATCGTTGATTGCATCTGCTAATGCTCCAGTAGGAACGCCACCACCATTTGGTGTCATTACTGTCCAGAAGAATTCGTGGTTAACATGTCCACCACCGTGGTTTCTTACTGCATTTCTAATGTCAGCAGGAACTGCATCTAAATCTTCTAATAGTGTTTGTAAAGGTGTGTCTTTTAATTCTGGATGCTTGTCTAATGCCGCATTTAAGTTAGTGACATAAGCGTTGTGATGTTTCGTGTGATGTAATGTCATCGTCTCACTGTCAATGTGTGGTTCTAATGCATCGTATGCATAAGGTAAAACTGGTAATTCATAAGTCATAAAAAATACCTCCTCTTTCTTTCAATATCATAACAACAAGTTTAGAAAAGTGCAAAGTTTATACAAGATTTTTTACACTTTTTATGAAATAACATTTAAAATGTTTAAGGATGATTCTTTATTGTATTTGTATAAAAATTAATTAAGTGGTGTTTTACACTTATATACTACCTTTTATTCATTTAAGGCCTTAAAATCCCTATATAATGTGAATTATCAATTTTCGCTATTCATTAAACAAAGATAATGGCGTTTTGTATAGTATAATTGTATTATCAACACAACTATATCATGTATAACTATATAGTCATGATGACTTAAAGGAGCTAGTATTATGAATTCTCAAAAACTTCGACGTCGTGAGACTGCGATGTTAGGCCTACTGACTGCAGTGACCATTATCTTAATCAATACACCACTTGGAACACTTAGCATTGGTTCAATTTCAATTACCATTGCCCATATTCCAGTAATTATCGCAACACTTATCTTGGGCTTACGAGCAGGACTTATCGTGTCCTTGATCTTTGGTTTAAACTCGTTATTGATCGCCTTAATGGCCCCAACAACGATCTTAGATCCATTGTTTGTAAATCCATTAGTATCGATATTACCACGCTTATTTATTCCGATTACTACCCATTATAGCTTTAAAGCATTAGCTTCAATTAGACTTCAAAATAAAGCACTGCTTGCGGCTGTTGTTGGAAATCTAACAAATACCATCATGGTCTGTATTGCCCTCTATGTCTTTGTTGGAGATAAGATCGCATCCATTATGGGACAAAGTGCACTAACAGTCGTACTTGCGATTATGTCTGCCGCCATCGTTCCTGAAACGATCGCAGTGGCAGTCATTGTGACTCCGATTGTGAGTCGTCTATACAAAAAATATGCTGTTACAAAGTAATCCAATTGGGTTAATTTTTTATAATATTCATAAAATAACACTTTTCGTGGTATAATTCTACTGAATGTGAGGTCTTTTATGAATTTAAACTTAAACAAAACATACCCACCCATTTTACAATTAATATCAGGAATCTTAACACTTATTGTCGGGATTCTCTTTTTTACAAATTATGCATTTATTTGGGAGCAGATTTTAAATATCTCTATTTTATTACTCATTGTCTATGCAATTACGAATATCGTCAGTATTGATCTTAAAAATAAACACTTGAGTCTATCGATATCCATTGAAGTGATACTTTCAATTGTTTCCATCATTCTCATTAATATGTATTCAAATATCTACTTAGCTTTGTATCCAATCATTATTGGAGCCTACGTTTTATTAATATCTATTTCACGTTTTGTTAGGGCATATATTTACTTTCAAGATCAACTAAAATGGAAGATCACGATGTTATTTGATGCCTTTATCTCATTGTTTTTTGCGATCGCCCTAATGATTCATCCATCTCGTAATTTTAATGTACTATCCTATTGGCTTGGATCATACTTTATTATCTATGGATTAAGTTTTATTATTCAAGGTTTCTCCAAAATGTTTCTCTCATCAGATGCCCTCTTTACGATGCCTGTTCCTGTTTTTATCGGAGCCTTATTAACTGGAAATACTCTCGATCATATCGATGAATTAAAAAATACAGAGGCTGATATTAAGACAGATCTTGAAGTATTTATTTATCTTAGAGAAGGCTTCTTTGGACGCTTTGGTCTTATGGATTTTTCATACAAAGGCCTAACCTACTCCTATGGTGGATTTGATCCCCACACGCAAAAATTAGGGGGATCCTATGGAGATGGTGTGCTTATTGTTGCAGATCGTGATCCATTCTTAAAGCATGGTAACCTCTTTAAAAAGGCAACGATTGTTAAGTATGGACTAAATCTAAATGAAACGCAACATTGTTTAATCCAACAAAATATAGATGATCTCCTTAACAGTGCCTATCCTTATCCAAGTGATGCAGAAAATGACTTTAATGAGGGTAGACTAAAAGATAATTATGATACATACTTAAACACTGTTTACTTAAAAACAAAGGCCAAAACATATACGTTTAAGCAAGGTGCTTTTAAAACATACTTTGTTTTAAGTACAAACTGTGTTAAAGTAGTATCACATATCTTAAGAATGAAAGATTTAAAATTAATTGATTTGAAAGGGGTCGTAACTCCAGGCACATACTTAAATTACTTTAATAATGAGTATTTGAATAAAAGTAATATAGTGGTCTCACGTTATGTCTATAGGTTGGAAAATGGGGAAACAATCGAAGAAGATAAACAATAATAAGACAAAGGACATTGTCATCAATGCCCTCTTTATCGCAATCATTTTTGTCGCAGCGAAAATAATAAACATACCCACTGCATATGGTGGTGTTATTAATATGGCAGATAGTGTTATTTTATCCTTAAGTTTAGTAAGTACACTACAGATGGCCACCTTCAACAGTGCGGCCGCACCCTTTCTTGCGGAACTCTTCTCACCCTATGCTATATACGCTCCCGCAACACTGATCATAAAAGGATTGATGGGCTTTATCAGTCATTTTATATTCTATAAAACAAGCTTTAAATCACAACAGCTTAGAATGATCATCAGCTTCACTTGCGCTGAACTGATCATGATTATCGGCTATTTCATTTATCAAGCTTATATTCTACAATTTGGTGTCATCATCGCTGGACTCGACATCATAAATAACCTTATTCAAGCATCTGTTTCAATACTTGCGGCAACGATCATTTCAAACATCTTATTGAAATATACATCAGGAAATACACAATAATACAAATTATAGTATATACTAAAAAAGAAGCGTACCACCGACTTGACGGAGATGCGCTTCTTTTCTATATCATATTATTTTACTTAGCGTCATTAACAGTACACTTGACATCATTTTCAGCAAGTTCAGCTTGTAATTCAGCCATAGAGACCTTTTCAAAATTATCTGGTAATTGGAGTGCTTCCTTAACATCTTCTAATTTTTTTACATCGATATCCATAATTAAAGATTTCCCCAATTGCAATTGCAATTTGACCATTTTTTAAATAATCGTTATTTTTAGTTATTCATTATTAAACTTGTTGCATAAATACTTCATATGGTGTTTGATAATTCAAGATCTTTCGAGGTAAGTTATTCATCCATATATTGATTCTCTTTACATTACTACTTAGTACTTCGGATATTCTTTTCCCTTTAGGGATAAATCGTCTAATGATTCCATTATGGTTCTCATTGGTTCCTCTTTCCCAACTAGAATATGGATGTGTATAGTAGATTTCAACTGTCTTTAATACTGCAGTTTCTAATGAAGCAAATTCACTTCCATTATCACTCGTAATGCTTTTGAATATTTTATCTGCATAATCTGTGTCCATGATTGAAGTTATGGCATCACTTACTGCCTCTTCTGTCTTACCATCTATTTTCAGTATGAGTTCAAAGCGTGATAAACGTTCTGTTAATGTAAGGAGTACTGGTTCTGTTTTATCTTTAACCCCAATAACCGTATCAATCTCCCAGTGGCCAAATTCTTTTCTATCATCAATATGTGTTGGACGTAAATCAATAGATTGCCCTAATATACGTTTGTTCTTAAGGTTTCTTTTGAGTTTTGGCTTTCTGCGAAGTTTAAGTAGTAAGTCAGTATTCGTAATATCTATTAGACCTAAATCAATATAGTTGTATAGTGTTTTTGTAGAAACAAGGGAATCACAATTGAACAATTTTTGCTTCAATGCATATCCAACAACTGTATCTGGTGACCATTTTTCTTTAAGTATCTTATCTGTAGCAAAGCTAATAAATGGTTCTACACTTGATAGCTTGTAAGGCTTACGTGATTTTTCTCGATTAGAATCATAACGTTCTTGAGCATATAATGGATCATACTTCTCGTAGTACTCAATAGTTCCATTATAGATTCTTACTTGCTTTAGCATCCCTCGTTTAACTTCATAGCTAATCGTAGTATGAGGTCTGCCTAATGCTCTTCCAATAGCCCTGAAAGAGTGGTTAGTAATTAGTAATTCAGAAATAATAACTCTCTCTTCTA
>JAAZDN010000095.1 GCA_012512805.1 Erysipelothrix sp.
ATCATCGTAATAGTGTTGATACACTCCATTTTGATATGTTTCTAAGGTTTCTTCGAAGGCCTCTAACGTATTGAGTCCAAGATAAATTCCCTTTGTACTTGCGTTACAATCTAAGGCAAGTGCATAGAAGGTCAGCTTGGGATGCTTTAGTAAAAAGGATTCTAATTCATCGATAAAGTATGCACTTATATCATCAAATAATTCATCGTTTATCTCCATATACACCTCACTTAATGCTTATTGTAACATATCTTAGGAACACTTTTTGTAAAGTTCAGTTCAATTGTCAGAATCAATGTAGACTATAGTATGAAAGATATGTATAATAAACGTATAGTATGAATGAGGAGAGGTACAATGGGATATAGAAAACGTAGTTATATCGTAATAAGAATCATATTATTTGTCATCGTCTTTGGAGGTTTATACTTGTTTCGTATGTATGAACAAAGTCAAAAACCTGTTACAAAAATTAACGTACATACACTGAGGGGATCTTTGTGGGAAGTACATATGAGTTCAAAGGTGAGAAACTTACTGACTATCTTATGAATTATAAAGTGAACTATGATGATTTTGAAATAAGTAAAGAAGAAATGATTGAAAAAGGGGATAAGAACGTTCTCTTTGAAGAAAATTCATTAAACAAAGCATCAAACATTGCGACGGTTAATTTTAATGAAGATCATGTCAACATCATCTTAAATGTGAATTTGAAGTCATTCTCAGAAATTGATGAGAGTTATTTATTTACGGTGGAAGATCTTAAAGAATATGAAGGTGAGTATGATCTTGCGGCAACATTGAACAATTTAAATTCTGATGGAGATCATTGTGCTTTTGAATAGTCAATGTACAAGTATAATCCATACAACGGGGGCCTATGTATGATTACTGGTAAAGAAATCATTGTTATTTACGGTGTACTTATTGTACTCATCGTGGAGTTTAGTATTATACAGCGTTTTAGATCAAAGGATCGGATAACAAATGATGCTTATTTCAATAATCCAAAAGCATATACGATACTGAATTTAGGACCAAAGAATTTTCCATCATATAATGAAATACAATTACTTCAAATTGATAATAAACTCATTACAAAACATCCATCAAAAGATGGATCAACAAGTGCCAAGTCATCTATTATATATAAGTTTCGTAGTGATTCTCTTATTTTTCTTGAACCGGGACATCATGAACTTGTATTTAAGGTTTCAAAGCTCTTTGTTCCTTTTATGAAAAATTCATATGTCCATACATATCAACCGGTTGTGATGAACATTGAACGTGAAGCAAATACATCTTACGAACTATATTTTAATATTATTAAAAGAGAAATTATTATGGAGAAATATTATGAAGATTACAAGTAGGCGTAGTTTTATATCAAAAGCATGGTTCTTTTATCAATTTATTTTATTACCGTTAATGATTTTTTCTACAATACAGTATGGACTTACGAGTATCGGTAGTAATCCTATTTCTTCATTAAAATACTCATTAAGTATTGCTTTGTTATATCTTTTAATTATTTCTTTGCTTAAAAGCAAGAGCACAACTGAAAGTGTTACATTTAATGAATCAAGCATCGGTATTTTTGATGAACATGAACAGGCTGTTTTTCTATATGAGAATACAAGCTTTGGATTTCGGACGATTGATAATCAAATCGGCTCAATACCAATAGAACTTTACGCACTTGCTGGTGGTGCTGAAATACTGTTGATGGAATGAAAGACAAATCGACATTATTTTGATGTAGTTTACGATTATATTGGGTTCAAGTCAGATTTAAAACAATTATTTTAATTGTGAATTTAAGAAGAGTTGGTGGAGGTTAGCATGAGTGAGAATGTTGAGAACTTTTTATTTCATCCAAGGCCATTAACCTATGTAGTGGTCTTTATGGTCGTGAGTTTAGTGTGGTTTTTTACGCGTTCTAAGAAGATCAGTGATACGCGTCGTTATTTGAATTATCATGATTTGGATAAGGATGATCGTGATACTTTACGGTAATGTTTAGTGGTGTCAACTTGATCTTATTGTATAGTTTAAAGTGTGAAGGTCTCATGACTTAAGTTGCATCAAAACTTGATTATTACATATATAATTTATCGAAGGTCTTCATGTTAAAAGTGGGGATAATCGGCTCCATTCGCAAGTCGTATGGAGTGTTTAAAAATGTAAAGGGTTACTTTACTTAAAGTGTGAATATTTCGCACTTTTTTTACTTTTTTTGCATTAAAAATCCTTTTATTTGAAGATGAGTATGTTATAATTAGTCGGTTAGAAAAGGTGATTAAAATGCAAAAAATTATTAATATTGCGGTAATCGCTCACGTTGATGCTGGTAAGTCGACGTTAGTAGATGCGTTTATTAATCAAAGTGGGCTCGTAGGAGCACACCAAACACTTGAAGATCGTGTAATGGATAGTGATGATATTGAAAAAGAACGCGGAATAACAATCTATTCAAAGAACTTATCAGTTAAATATAAAGACTACAAAATTAATATTGTAGATACGCCTGGCCATGCGGACTTTTCAAGTGAAGTTGAACGAATTATTAAGACAGTAGATACTGTTATTTTACTTGTGGATGCATCTGAAGGTCCAATGCCACAAACACGTTTCGTACTTCAAAAATCATTAGAAGTCGGCTTAAAACCAATCTTACTTGTTAATAAAATTGATAAAAAAGATCGTCGTCCAGAAGAAGTTGTGGATTTAGTGTATGAATTATTCATGGATCTTGAAGCAACGGATGAACAATTAGACTTCCCAATCTTATACGGTATTGCTCGTGATGGTATTGTTGTACGTGAAGTTGAAGATGAGGGTATTAATATTGCACCTTTATTTGAAACAATCATTGAACATACTCCAGTTTATCCAGACTATAATGATAAACCATTACAACTTCAAATTTCGACTTTAGCGTACGATAACTTTACAGGACGTTTAGGTATCGGACGTGTATTCCAAGGTCGTGTTAAGAAGAATCAACAGGTTGCAATACAACGTGCTGATGGTAAGATCATTAAAGGTAAGATTGCGAACTTATATACATATGATGGAACATCAAGAATTAGTGTAGAAGAAGCTGGATCAGGAGATATCGTTCTTGTATCAGGTATTGATGATTTAACGATTGGTGATACAATCAACCAACCAGAACACATTATGCCACTTGAACACATCATTATTGAAGAGCCAACATTATCAATGACCTTCCTTGTTAACGCATCACCACTTGCGGGATTAAGCGGTAAGTATGTCACTTCACGTAACATTAAAGATCGTCTTGATAAAGAATTAGAAGTTAACGTTGGACTTCGTGTTGAAGCACTCGATACAACTGACAAATTCAAGGTATCAGGTCGTGGTGAGTTACACTTAACGATTCTTGTTGAAAACATGCGACGTGAAGGATACGAACTTGCCCTCAGTAAACCAGAAGTTATCTTCAAAGATATTGATGGTGTTAAATCTGAACCGATTGAAAATGTAATTATTGAAACACCAAGTGAATATCAAGGTACAATCATGACGAAGTTAAACCTACGTAAGGGACAACTTGAAGACATGAGTGAAGCAAATGGCTACACAACAATGAAATGGACAGTTCCAACTCGTGGTTTAATTGGATACAATGGTGAATTCATTACAGATACACATGGACAAGGAACACTCATTAGCCGTCTTAGTGGTTATGAAGCATACCGTGGAAACATTGCCAAGAGAAATCATGGTGTTATGATTTCAAATACGAGTGGACATGCAATGACCTATTCAATCTTCAACTTACAAGATCACGGTTCATTCTTTATTGAACCACAGGATGAAGTATATGAAGGAATGATCATTGGAGAAACAGTTCGTGATATGGACATGGAAGTAAACCCAACGAAAAATAAAAAAGCAACCGCAGTTCGATCATCAGGAAATGATGAAGCAATGCGTTTAACGCCAGTTCGTGAAGTAACACTTGAAATGGCTGTTGAGTTTATCGGTGATGATGAATTAATCGAAGTTACACCAGATAAGATTCGTCTTCGTAAAAAATATTTAAAAGCAAACGAACGTAAACGTCATCAATAAGACGAAAGAACATTACTTGAAAATAAGGTAATGTTTTTTTTATCATGTATAATAGAAACAATTGAGGTGGTTTAATGAAGAAAGATAAGACATTAGAGACATTTAAGATCGATGTAGGATCTACTTCATTTTCCTGTGTTATAAAGGATATGCCAACTAAAAATTTAAATGTTCGGATTAAACCAAACTTTATCATTCATATTTCAAAACCTAGAGGTATGCGTGTATCTGAAGTTGAAGCCTTTTTAATGCAGAAACAACAGTGGCTTCTTAAAAGTGCACACTCTATTAATAAAACATATACAAGACGAAGCTCGTATATTACTTTAACTACGGTAGTAATATTTGATGAAGAGATAGAGCGACATCAGATTAATGATGTCAATAAGTACTTAGAACAAAGCTTATTAGAGTACATGCATGAACGACGTACATACTATGATAACTGTGTAAAGGAAAGTCCAAGTCTTAGCGTTAAAGTGATGCGTGGAAAATGGGGATTGTGTAAGGTGAAGGAGCGTTCTATTGTTCTAAATCGTAAGTTGGCACATTATCCAAAAGGAGCCGTTGACTATGTACTTGCCCATGAATATGCACATTTATTAGTTGCGAATCATTCAGCTGCTTTTTATAAGGTACTTCAAAAACTCTGTCCAAACTATAAATATTGGATTCAATACTTAAGTGAAAATTAGAATCTTCATTATAAAAAAATAATGGATGAAGGGGTTGATATTGTATAATATACATAGAGGATATGGAGGAAGTTTATGATTATTGGAAGTGTTACAGAATTAAAACCGTCTGAAAAAAGAGTAGGACTTTTACCATTGCATGCTCAAAAATATATTGAACATGGACATGAGGTAATTGTGGAAAGTGGCTTAGGTGTTGCGAGTGGATTTAATGATGATGACTATCGTGCTGTGGGTGCTCATGTTGTTTCAAATGCCAAAGAAGTGTGGGATAAGGCTGAGATGATCATTAAGGTTAAGGAGCCAATGCCTTGTGAGTATGATTTAATGCGAGAAAATCAAATTATTTATACTTACTTTCACTTAGCTGCGGATCAGCCCCTATGTGAAGCACTGCTTAAACAAAAGGTAACAGCGCTTGCCTATGAAACAATTGAAGATGATAATGAGAATCTTGTGTTACTTAAACCTATGAGTGAAATTGCTGGGAAATTAGCAGTACTTGAAGGAAATAAATATCTAGAACAACACTATGGAGGTAAGGGTATTCTCTTATCTGGAACATCTACCGTTGCACCAGGACGTGTTTTAATCGTTGGAGCAGGATCGGTTGGACTTGCGGCCTTAAAAGAAGCATATAACTTAGGTGCTAATGTTACAGCTCTTGTTCATAAGAAGGCAGATGTGAAGCCGCTACAAAGTTTCTTCCCTAAGGTTGAGGTCTTTGTGAACTCTGATGAAATTTTAGTTGAACAACTTAAGAAGGCTGATGTTGTGGTAAGTAGTGTTCTTATTCGTGGTTCTAAGACAGAACAAATTATTAAACGTGAATATTTAAAATTAATGGAACCAGGTAGTGTTATTGTGGATGTGGCCATTGATCAAGGGGGATCACTTGAAACAAGTCGTCCAACAACACATCTAGATCCAATTTATATTATTGATGATGTTATTCATTATTGTGTTGCGAATATGGCTGGATCAGTTCCAAAAACAAGTTCAATGGCACTCGGTGATGCAACCTTAGCCTATCGTTTAAAGGTTGCGAATTTAGGTCTTCTTGAAGCTATTAAACAACCTGGAATATATAAGGGAGTTAATACATACCAAGGTAAGGTTACTAATGAAGCTGTTGCGAAGGTACATCATTTAGACTTTGAAGCGCTATAATCATAAATCGATAATTTAGTTCAATCTGAATTCACATGTTATAATAAACATATAGGTGTAATTAAGTACGCTATTTATACAGAAGGAGGATTACAGATTATGGAAAAACATGAAAAATTAATTGAAGATGTTGTTGAAAAAGTTGAAGACGTTAAGGAAGATGTTATGGAAGTAACGATTAATGTCCAAGAAAAAGTAAAGGCCGATGCACAACATGTCTTAGCTGAAACACGTGATTTTGTTGAAGACTTAGGCAATGAATTTACTGATGTTAAAGACATTGTCGTGGGAACAATCAAAGATAAGGTTGGAACGTATACTGATGATGAAGTCATGGGACTTGAAGGACGCCTCCAGGTTGCGAAAGCGAATAAGCAAGTACCTAAGAAACTATTGGCAACTACAGGCGCAGCAATTGTGGGACTCTTTGGATTAAGAGCCTTACTTAAAAAACGTAAATAGTAAAATAAAAAAGTAATTACGCAATGTGTAGTTACTTTTTTAGTCTTCAAATTTAATCGTATCGATATATGGTTTAAGCCGTGCGATTTGATTGGGGATGACCGCAAGACTTTCAGTGTATTTTATGTATTCATGACGTGAGAGCCAAATGTAGTCCATTGTTTCTTCTACCTGTAGTACAATCTCATCTTTTGGAATACTTGTTGTAATGATATAGGTGTGAAAGAGGCTGTTCACATTTTTTAACTTTTGTTTTGATAAGAGTCGAATGGATTGGATATCGTCAATTCCGACCTCTTCAAAGACTTCACGTTTAATAGCTTCAATTGATGTTTCACCTTTTAATACACTTCCACCAGCTGATGATTCATAGATACCAGGATAGACGTCTTTTTGCATGCAACGTTGAACAATCAAGTAACTGCCATCAGTGTGTACAATTAAGGCTTCGACTACAAGATGGTAGACATCTTTTGGAATGATCTGACCTCGTACTAAATCGTATCCTAATGTTTCTCCATTAGGATCTAAGGCATCCCATAATTCCATAGTATCACTCCGCTTCTACGTTGTTTCCAAACTATATAATACCACTTTTTTTAGTGAATTCAAGTATAAATTTTTAAGAATATTGTTGGGGAACTTACCAAAGCAATGATGATATGTGTTAGAATAGCGTAAAGGATGTGGAAATATGAAAAAGATTGTTGTAGTAGAGCCTTTAGGAATTAGTGAAGATGATGTTCGATCTGGATTAAAACAGTTTGAAGATCAGTATACACTAGATTATTATGCAGATCGAAATGAAGATCCAATTGAACTAATTCATCGTGCTAAGGATGCGGAAATACTTATAGTAAGTAATATTAAAATTGATGAGCAAATCTTAAAAGAATGTAAAAACTTAAAATATATTGTAGTTGCCTTTACAGGTTTTGACTTGATTGACATTGAGTACTGTAAGAAACATGAAATTATCGTTTCTAACGCTTCAGGATATGCAAGTGATGGTGTTGTTGAGTTAACCTTTGGATTAATCTTTGCGGTATATCGCTTACTCATCAGTAATGATCAAAATGTACGTAAACTTGAAACGCATCATAATATCTTAGGTCGTGAGCTTTCAAATAAGACGATTGGAATTGTTGGAGCAGGTGTGATTGGAAGACGTGTTATTACGGTAGCACAGGCATTCGGTGCTAAGGTCATTGCTTATAATCGTAGTGAAATCAATATGGAAAATGTAGAACAAGTAAGTCTTGAAGATCTCTTTAAACAGAGTGATGTTGTTTCGATTCATTTACCATTAAATGATGCTACTCGAGGCTTAATAAGTGCAAAACTTTTAGCGTTAATGAAGCCAGAATCAATCTTTATTAATACAGCACGTGGACCAATTGTTGATAATGATGCGTTAGCACAACTACTTAAGGATCATAAAATTAGTGGAGCAGGCATTGATGTCTTTGATATGGAACCACCACTACCCAGTGACTATCCGCTACTTAGTGCACCACATACAATTCTTGCACCACATGTTGCCTACTATACTCAGGAAGCAATGGAAAAGAGATTTGATATTGTCGTAGAAAATATTAAGACCTACTTAGAAGGCACGCCCAATAATCGTGTTGCATAAGTATTACTAACAAATATTAAGAGGACTATTAAGTCCTTTTTTATACAAATTAACTTGTGAGTATATTAAGTACTACGAATTTTCACTAATGTTTAAAAGTGACTAAAATTAAATACTGAGTGACAAATTCTGATTATAAATAAAGTATTATTAATCACTAACCTATCTATCTTGTTCACAAAGCAGCATAGTGCTACGCTATAAAAAAGCCAGTAGGGAGGACGATATGAAAAATATAAGCATGTTGTTTAAGATAGTATTTGCTTTATCTTTATTCTTACCTTTTAACAATATTAATGTTAATGCGGAAGATACTAAAGATGATACGAGTCACGATATTTATTTAAAAGATGAAGATATTGGAGCTGGAAGTGTTATGCCGACATTAGGATTAAAGCTCCATGTTGCGATCACATTGCATAGTGAACACTTTGATGGTCCAATGCTTGATCTAAAGGATTATCAAATTGAAAATTATATGAAGATTGATGGAAGAAAATATTATTATGAGAGTGGATATACAGAAGAAGGAGAACCAATCTTGTGGTTTGAACATCCAGTCGGGGTGTTTAAACTATATGATGTGGATGGTGTCAATTACCTTGATGAAGAAGAAGCTGCTCCATTGAAAGATGATATTAAACGAATGAAAGAACTTGAAGCTAAGTTTAAAAAGGAATACACTGATAAGCATGAGATTGAATACCAAGCAGTATTAACAGATAAGAATGGTAG
>JAAZDN010000096.1 GCA_012512805.1 Erysipelothrix sp.
CAACACCTAAGTCTCCACGAGCAACCATGACTCCGTCTGAAACTTCTAAGATTTCACGTAAGTTGTCATAACCTTCTTGGTTTTCAATTTTTGGAATAACTTGAATGTGCTCAGCACCTTCTTGACGTAAGATTTCTTTAATTTCTAAGATATCTTCTTTACGACGTGTAAATGATGCTGCAATAAAGTTAACATTTTCTTGTGCTGCGAAACGAATGTCTTTTTCATCTTTTTCAGAAATAAATGGCATTGATAAGTAAGCACCTGGAATGTTAATTCCTTTACGTGTTTTTACATATCCTGGGTTTTCAACACGTGCACGTAAACGATCTGGTGTAACTTCTAAGATCGTCATTCTTACTTTCCCATCGTCTACAAGTAGTGTTTGTCCAACAGTAACGTCACGATACATTTCTTCAACATCAATTGTGAAACGTTCTTTGTTTCCTAATACGTCTTCTTTAACGATATCTACTTCTTCACCTGTTTCAAAGAAAACACCGTCTCCTTCGATAATTCCACAACGAATTTCAGGTCCCTTAGTATCTGCTAAGATTGCTAAGTTTGATCCTAGTTTTTCATTTACTTTACGAATTGATTTAATTCTTTCTAAATGGCTTTCTTGGGTTTCGTGTGAAAAGTTTAAACGGGCAATATTCACCCCTGCAAGTGTTAACTTTTCTAACATTTCCTCGCTTTTTGAAGCAGGTCCAATTGTCGCAACAATTTTTGTTTTTCTCATTTCAATCATCTTAATTTCCTCCTCTATTAAACTAAGCGTCTTTGTAACGCAAAAATCTCTTCTTTTTCATTACGTTTATACTCAAATGCATCTTCTAATTTCATAGATGTGACATGCCCATCTAAATACCCAACAGCACTTGCATGCTGTCCAGCCAATAGCGCTGAAACCGCAACGTCACCCATTTCCGTTGCAAGAATTCGATCCATAGCTGTAGGTGATCCACCTCTTTGAATGTATCCAAGAACCGTAGAACGGCCTGAAAACGAGGTTTGTGCACTTATTTGGACGGCTAAGTCATCAACATCTGTTAATTTTTCACTGATAACGACAATTGCATGTTTCTTACCTGAAACAGTGTCGAGTTGTGATAAATGTTTCATTGTATCTTTTAAATTAAAGCCGGTTTCCGGGGTAATAACAAGTTCTGCACCCGTTGCGATTCCTGCAAATAATGCAATGTCTCCACAACGATTTCCCATTACTTCCACAACAGAACAACGATGATGCGATGATGAAGTATCACGTAATCTATCGATTGCCTCGATTGCGGTATTAAGGGCGGTATCAAAACCAATAGTTTGTTCGGTTCCAGGAATATCATTGTCAATAGTACCTGGTATCGTTACTACTTTAACACCTAATTTAGATAATGCTAACGCACCTCGATATGAACCATCGCCTCCAATGACGACAATTGCATCGATTTCGTGTTTCTGAAGTGTTTCAAGCGCCAACTGTTGAACAGCCAATCCTTTAAAACCAGGAACACGGGCACTACCAAGCATCGTCCCACCGCGAATGATAATTCCACTTACATCACTTGCTGTAAGTTCAAATAAATCATCATGAATCAAACCTAAGTATCCATTTTGTACACCATAGACTTTAAGTCCACGAGCAGTACTCGATCTTACTACGGATCTGATTGCGGCATTCATGCCAGGTGCATCTCCACCTGATGTCAAAACTGCAATTTTTTTGATCATTATTAATATGCCTCCATGCCGTTAATTATATCAAATTATCGCATGATAGTACATAAGAACAACGTCAAAAGAGCCCATATTCACTATAAAACTCAAGTGAACCGATTTACTAAACACCCTTAATCACTTCCATTAATTTTGAGCTAATGAAATATAAAAAAGTGAATGTATCACACAATATCTTTGCGATCATTCACTCAGTATTAATTGGCTTATTTATAAATACGACGATTCTTACCGACAAGTTGAACTTCACGACTCGTCATTCGTATGCGTTCAAGTAAACGTTTGGCCGCAAGCTCACGTACTTCTTTACGGTTGTTGACACTATAGTACTGTTCAAGTTGATCCATACTTAAGTTACTCGTAAAGAAACATGTCTTATTGGCCTCCATACGATAATTTAAAATGCTCATTAAAATATCATCACGAAGCCAATCCGAAACACCTTCGGTTCCAATATCATCCATTATTAAGACTTCTACATACTTCAATGTATTTAAGAGTTGATCCACAGATTCACGACGTGACATCATCCCTTTTAAATCATTTGTAAAGGTTGGAACATGAACAAAGGCAACTTTTTTTCCTTCTTCGACAATTGCATTGGCCATCGCACTCATAATGTATGTCTTACCGACTCCAACATCACCATAAATGTAATAGCCAAAGCCTTCTAATCGATCCAAATACTCTACAATTTTTGATATTGCAAGTTTGTACTCTGCCGGCTCATCTTTTGAACTAAAGATTGTTGCGATACTGTTTTGACTGTGTTCAGGTGGCATGTCATAGTGGACAAAGTTTTTTAATTGATCATTGACTTGAAGTTTCATAAGTGTATGTTTACATGGAACAAGTTGTTTCTTTAAGAGGCCATCATAGTCTAGATCTTCATAATAGCCATTACTTAAATAACAGAGTTCACTGTCTTCACACTGATCTTTTAAATCCAGTTGTTTTGTCCAATCATAAAAGCGTTGAATGTTCTGTTTTAAGAACGCTACATCAAGATCATGCCTGTCTAAAAACTTTACAATACGCTCATCACTTTGTAATTGATCAAACATGTGCTCACGCTTAGCGAGCATTTCATCACTGAGTTGTATACTTCTAATTGTTGGACGATCCATAACGTTCACCTAATTTCTTCCATCGTTCACTGATAGCATCTTTCTCTTCATCTGTATATTTTTCTTCACGTGATGCTTCACGTTTAATTGTTTCTTTTTGTTGTTCAGGCATAAAGTTTCGTTTCTGTGAATAATCAATATTTTGAATGACCTTGTTTGCATCATCAACATTCTTTACATCATAGGCCTTCCACGTCGAGGCAATTTGAAGTACAAAATTATGAACCAAACGATTGTTTTGTGTTTCCATTACATACTCAATTAAACGGTTGATGACCTGAGTCTCTAGCATCATTTCCAAGGCTAGCTTCTCGAGTAATTGTTTATTGTAGTCAGTAACATGGGCCCCATTTTGAAGCGATTGAAGAAAGGCAATTGTTGGTAGATCATATTTATTTTGTGTATGCTCAAATTCAACCTTCTCACGTCGTACACGTTCATATAATTTTTCAGTGACGAGTTCCTTTTTATTGTAGTCAATACTACGATAAACAAGTGTTGCCATACGTAGTTCACTTATACCATAGAGTAGAGCAAGCTCACTGATCAGTTTTAAATTTTCTTTCGTTCTTAGTATTGAAGGAAATTTTAACTCACTTGCATCGCTTAGAAATAAGCCAAAATCAAACTGAGTACTAAGTTCAATATCTATTGCCTTTGTTTGTAGCATTGAATTTAAATCCGCTGCATCAAAACTGTTTGAATTAAAGGCCTTTGTCTCGCTAATATCAACATAATCTTTCTTCTCTAAAACAACTTCACGATACTTTATGACTAAGACATTGTAATGATAATCACCAATTGCTTGTTTAAGTTTTAAGCCGTAGACATAGTGATTTAAAAAAGCACTCGGCAATATTGGAGCAAGTATTTGATGAATAAAATGATGTTCTTCTTTGTGCTTGAATGTACGTATTAAACGATAACGTTCAAGTAAGATTAAATTTCTTTCAATTTCTTCTATGTTCACATTCACTAAAAGCGCAAGTTTACTATAGTTTGTATGAATAAGACCATTGTTAAAAAGAAGGTATAAGCCAAGAGCACTTGCTCCAATGAGAGGCTGATACATTAAACTTAAGCTTTCTAGATGCTCTTGAGATAGCTTAATATTATTTTCTACCTTATATTCATACTCACCATAAATCATACATGACGCTCCTTCCATATTGATATTAATTGTAACACTTTTTTATCTAAGTCAGATGGACTTTCATTATTTTCAAACATTAAATGGGCATGGGCTTTTTTATAGTCCACACTAAACTGTTGATTCATACGTTTTCTAATGTCACCTTCAGACATATTTCTATTTTTTACGAGGCGTTTAATAATCTGATCTTCATCCGCAATCACAAGGACAATTTCATCGACTAAGTATTCAAGCTTTGCCTCAAAGAGTAAGGGTATTTCCACAATGACAATCCCTTTATGCCTTGCTTTAAACTTTTCTATTTCTAAAACGACAAGCGGGTGAATGATGGCCTCAAGTTTTGTTTTTAACGTTTGATCATTAAACATTCTTTCACGTAATAAATCCAAATCAACAACATCCACATCCTCATTAAACAGTGTTGTCATAATATGATTCGCAATCTTTGGATCCTTGTACAATTGATGGACAATCGCATCTGAACTGATCGTTGGAAATGCCTGTGATAAACGTTCTACAACACTACTTTTTCCTGAACCAATCGTTCCTGTTATTCCTATTGTATAGACTGGCATATTGGACATAGGTAGGTCCCCCTTTGTGCTACTACAATTTTCTCAATGTCTGATCCACAAACATTGCATGCTTCATTTTGGCGATTGTGAACATTTAACTGTTGTTGAAAGAGTCCAGTAACACCAAGACTGCTGGTATAACTTCGTATGGTTGTCCCTCCACTTTCAATGGCTGCACTTAATATACTTGCGGTTGCTTTGATGATTGCATCAAACTGTTTTTTAGATAAGGTATTGACCGGCTGTGCTGGATGAATCTTCGTTGTAAATAGAATTTCATTCACATATATGTTTCCAATTCCTGCGATGACACTTTGATCAAGTAAAAAGGCTTTAATACTAATACTTCGACGTTTTGCCAAGTCTAAGAGTGCGTCTGCACTTAAGTCTTGATCCCAAGGCTCATAGCCAAGTTTCGATAAAATAGCTAAGGGCTCATTTTTTGGATAGAGATACATCTTTCCAAACTTACGCGTATCATGGTAGTGCATTTCTTTTCCACTCTTAAAGTTAAAAATCACATGCGTATGTTTATCTTTTTCAACCTTTTCATCATACACATAGTATTTACCTTCCATGCGTAAATGCGAGACTAAGTGTCCATTACTTAAAGCAAAGATAATGTATTTTCCTCGACGTGTAACATCTGTAATGACTTGTTGTTCAATATTATTTCTAAATGTTGTAACATTGGGTTCTCCAATAATATTGTTCCAATAAATCTCAACACTTTCAATGACTTCATGAACCACTAAAGTTTTTAATAGTGAGACGACGGTTTCTACTTCTGGTAATTCTGGCATTAGAGTTCATACCAATCTAGCGCTTTTGATCCATCACTTTTTAGTGGTACCGACAGGTCCATTGCAGTGCTCATTGCGTCTTGAATGAGTGTTTCCATAATGTCTATTTCATCATTTTTAACGTTGAAGATGAGCTCATCGTGAACTTGAAGTAACATCTTAGATTTAAGATTCAATGCTTGCATACGCGTATATATTCTGTTCATGGCGATCTTAATTAAGTCCGCAGCACTTCCTTGAATTGGAGCATTCATTGCGGCACGTTTTCCAAAACTTTTAACCATAAAGTTACTGCTCTTAATTTCCGGGATTTCACGACGACGGTGCATAATCGTTGTGACATAACCATGCTCTTCACAGAAGGCCACAACATCGTCCATGTATTTCGCAATTTCAGGATAGGTTGCTAAGTACTTTTCAATATAAACTTTTGCATCTTTGCGAGAAATTCCCAATTGTTCTGCTAATCCGAAGTCACTGATACCATATATAATTCCGAAGTTTACAGCTTTTGCCAGTTGACGCTCTTCCTTACTGACTTCACTTAGATCAAAGACATCTTTTGCGGTTTGCTCATGAATATCAACATCTTCATTAAAGGCTGTAATTAAACTTTCAACCTGAGCTAAGTGTGCTAATAGACGCAGTTCAATTTGTGAATAGTCATAGGCCATTAAGACCGAATCTTCATCCGCAATAAAGGCCTTACGA
>JAAZDN010000097.1 GCA_012512805.1 Erysipelothrix sp.
ATCATCGTCATATAATGGACTGTCTTCAATGTATACCTCATCCAGATGTAAATGACTGTTATCTAAATAAGATTGGAGACTCGACGTTGTCCTATACATATGTAACAGTCGTAAAATTAGTGCATGCATTGCATCAATTCTAAATCCTGTGTAGTTATATATACTGTCTTCTAAGTTTTGAATGATTGTTACAAAGTTCTCTTCGATGTAGCTTCTTGCAAAGGCAACTTCTTGTTGATTTGTATCCAACCATTCTAGTGTATGCTGTTTGCTGAGTGGAAGAATGTAGATGATCAATGAAATTAAACGACTGTGTTCATTGATAAAGATATCTTCTGAAAACTCCTTCTTCAACATGATCAAGCGATTTACAATTGCTTCTAAATTATCAACCTTCTCTTGATCATAATTTTCATCCTTTTCTAAATAGTTTACGTAGGAATCTAAACATGCCTCACTATCTGTGACATCAAAGATGATTTGATCATAGAAGTCTTTGTATCGATACTTATGACTGTTGTATTCGGTCACTGCGAAGAATTCTTCTTTTTCAAACTTGATAAACAAGTCATCTATTTTAGTACGATCTAGCCAATCTTGGAAATGGAAAACAAATATTTTAATATCTTTACTGTCTGCACTATTAGCACGTCCAACAATATGTTGAATTGATATCATTAAGTCTTGTAGTTCATAAGCATAGTAATAATCCGCAAGTACATCTAAGATACTTGCCTTAACATAGATTACTTTTCCAAAGGTTGCCATTGCATTTTTAAAGAATGAGATCATCATTTCAATCTTCTCTTCCTTTGGACGTGTATTAAAATCAGGTACCGTTACTTGAATGAATTTTTCATCCCAGATCGTATTTGATAATGTTTCCTGTGTAGATAGAACAAAAAAACGATCATTAGCTTTTTGATCTAAAATAAATTTCTTTAATTTAACCTGATGATGTTTTGATAACAAATGAATATTGCTTAAGTAATAGAATCCAGTTGGATTGTTTGAAACAATACGTTCAAACTCTTTAATATCATATTGATTGTCTTCATGGAAATCATAGATGTTACATCCAAAGGCTTCTGGCATAAACTCATTATTCTTAATGTGATTGTACATTGTACGCGCAATCGTCTTCTTACCAGTATTCGCTTTTCCAATAAGAATGAGCGGTAGTCCGACTTGTCCATATGAAACACTGACCTTTGCACTTTCGACTACTTCTTTTAAAGAACCTTGATGACCAATTAAATTAAAGAATCCACCATTTAATACAATATTATCCAATTCATTGACTAATGTTTCAACAGCATTGTATTCACGATATTTTATAAAGGACTTGTGTTTACTTGATAATGTTGAGTGGTGATAAAACAAGACCGGACGTGTATTAATCTTAATAAGTCGTCCTTCTCTAAAGAGTTCATTTAAATGTTGACTTGCTAAACTACGACTAATTGAAAGTTCTTCACTTACAGCATGTGCAGAAAAGTATTTAACGTCTTCTACATTGTACTTTTTAGTCATATTAAAAATATACGCCAAAATCTCGCGCTTTGTTTCTGACATCATACTC
>JAAZDN010000098.1 GCA_012512805.1 Erysipelothrix sp.
ACGATCTGTAACATCATTTTTACTTGTAATAAGCTGTAGTACCCGTTCAGCAGATGCCTGGGCCATTTGCAGTTCCGCAAGCAATCGCGCAAGTTCACGTAGGGGTTGATAAAACATGTTTACGTATGACGTAAAGAGCAGTAACATTCCAAAGGGCATCGCAAATGCAATGACTTGGTGTCCACCATACCAAATAATCGATGCCATTGAAATTCCACTTAGAAAGATAATGACCGGCATAAATAAGGCAGAATAGAAGTTCGCTCTTAATGAACTTTTACGCATACGACTCGCAACGGTTTTAAAATCATTGCTCATCTCATTTTCAATCGCTAATGATTTGATCGTTTTAGCTCCATTAATACTTTCACTAAAGGCTGCGGTTACTTCACTGTTTTGTTTTCTAACGAGCCGTTGTTGTTCTAAAATTCGCTTTTGAAAGAAATTTGATATAAAGACTAGTGGAATAACAACAATCAAAATCAAAAGAGCGAGTCTAAAATTTACAACTAACATAATAATGCTAATACCAATAATGGAAATCAATCCAAAGACAGCGTCCATAAATCCCCATGACATAATTTCAGTAAGTCGTGTGATATCGCTTGTTAAGCGTGAAATAATCCACCCTTCTGAGTTTTTATCAAAATATGAGAACGATAAGGATTGAACCTTATCAAAGGCCATCTTACGAAGATCATAGGCAAATTGGTTTTCAACAATACCCGTTAAATGTAGGTACGTGTACACACAGAGTGCAAAGGCAATGACCATCACAACATACATGATTACAAATGTTGTAAAGGTCTGTTGACTTGCATTTCCACTCGCTAAGGTATCCAGTGCATAACTGTTTAAGAGTGGAAATATAACATCGAGCATTGAAGTAATAAAGACTAAAATACCGACGAGAATCATTGTTTTCTTTTGGCGTAGTAAGATCACAAACAGTTGTTTCCACAAGTTTTGATCTAGCTTTGTTTTTTCTTGAATATCATTATTTCCCATGTGAATCACCTTCTATCATTTTTGTTTGGACATTATAAATACGTTGGTACAGTCCAGGTTTTGAAATGAGTTCATCGTGTACACCAACATCACTAACACGTCCCGCATCAAGGACAAAGATCATGTCAGCATCTTGTGACGATGAAATTCTTTGCGTAATAATAATTGTTGTAGCAAGTCCTTTTATTGTGCTTAGTTTTGAACGAATTTCTTTATCTGTTTGGGTATCAACTGCCGAGAGTGAATCATCAAAGATAATAATCGGCGCTTCTGTGATTACTGATCGGGCAATCGCCACACGTTGACGTTGTCCTCCTGAAAGTGTCGTACCACGCTCTCCTACCATCGTTTCATAGCCGAGTTCAAAGTTCTCAATAAACTCCTCAGCTCGAGCAATGCGTGATGCATTCATTAACTCTTCTAATGTTCGTTCATAATTTGTAATTTGAATGTTTTCTTTAACTGTTTTTGAAAAGAGGAAGGGCTCTTGGAGTACAGTCGCAATATTTCTACGCAGATAATGACGATTATACGTTTTTAATTCAACACCATCGATGAGGATTTCTCCTTCACTGTATTCATATAAGCTTGAGAGTAAGTGTACAAGTGATGATTTACCACTTCCTGTCGTTCCAATAATCGCAACGGTTTGTCCTGCTTTAATTTCCATATTAATACCATTAAGTACATGTTTTGGATCATCATCGTAATGAAACTTCACATCTTTTAAGACAATATTCCCTTTAATCTCTGGTGTAATTCCTGAGACTAAGTCTTCAGGTGTTTCTTCTAATACTTCAACAAGGCGTCCAAGTGACACGCTGACTTTTCCGAAGTCCGCAATAATACGGCCTAAGTGACGAAGTGGCCATACCATCATTCCACTAAAGGATACAAAGACGACGAGTTGTCCGCTCGTTAAGCTATTGTTGATGACCATAATGACCCCGTTAACAATAACAAGTAAAATACTGCTGAAGCAGAGAAAATCAGATGCTCCCCAATAAAATGACAGTGCATCAATCATTTTAATACCACGATGTTTGAGTTGTTCATTCACCTTATCAAAGCTTTCACTCTCATACACTTCACGGTTAAAGGCTTTGATGACACGTGTTGCTGCTAAGTTTTCACTGATTGCATGTGTAAGTTTCGCATCCGCATGGTCATACTCTGTAAAGTTTTTTTGCATTCGAATAAAGAAGAAGAGTGCAAAAATAAAGATGAACGGAAGAAGTAGTGCTGCTACAAACATCAGTTGTGGATTAATTGAGTGCATAATAATGAGTGATATACTTACGATCGATAATGCATAGAAAAATTCACTGATTTGTCCCGCAAAGACGCGTCGTAAAATATCAATATCAGAGGTGGCTCTTTGAATTAAATCGCCTGACTCTGAATTTACGAAGTACTTGTAAGGTAGACTCATCAAATGTGAGAATAATTTATCCTTAATATTCAAGGCAACACTCTCAGAAATATGTCCGTTTAAGCGACTTCTAATAAAGACCGTTATACTTGCAAAAGTAATAATGATCATGACGATAAGTGCTCCAATCCATAAATGCTCACGAATATAGCTTTGGCCCCCTAATAGCGCTGTAAAGCGCAGTAGCCAAGCATTTGTAATTGGATCTTGATTAATGATGTTATCAATGACAAGCCCTAAGAGTAAGGGCTGTAATAACGTTGTGATAACATAAAAAATCGTTACGATAACTAAACTTAGTAATTTTAGCCGTTGTTTTTTAATGAGTTCTAAAAATAATTTTGTTCTTTTCATAATTCCTCCACGAAATAAAAAAAGCACACAAGTTCAATTGTGTACTTCAAAAAAAGTAAATCAAACGCTGTTATATTATGATTAAATTGTATTGAATCCTTTTTTCATTGTGTTCTCCTCATCCTTCTTAAAATTTCTTCTGTTAGTTTCCCGGTTGCGACTCCTGCTAATATTGATAATATTAATAATAGTGGCAATAGAATGTAAATTTGACTCGTGCTGTAAAGCGACGAGATGATAAATATTTGACCAATTGGATGAAAGATTGATGATACAACACTTAACATAACAATTGATGGGTCTAGTAAATAGTTAACGATAATTACGGCAACTGTACTCAGTATGACTCCCGACAGTGATGTGAAGAACGGTGTATTAAATAAGGTTCCTCGCATTAAACTCGTAAGTAGTACACGTAATAAGTTATTTACTAGCATATCTTTTGGCCCATACCATTTTAGAATGACAATACCGACGATATTGGCAATCCCAAGTTTTGCTCCAAAGAAATTGAGTCCTGGATCAAAAAAATGTAAGATGATATTTAGCGCTAGAAACAGAGTCAAGTGCATCATTTTTTTAGTATCTTTATGCATATTCTCAGCTCCTATACAGATTATGATAGCAAATATATGTCTAATTGTACATATCTTTTAAGCAATTAGTATGGCATGTAAAATTCTTCAACATGCCAAATGCCATCAAGTTCTCTAATTATGAACTTATAGATACGGGTAAACGTTTCTTCATTATTTTTATAAGTACTCGTTGCGATATAATGACGATAGCCCTCATCTTCATTTTGAATGCTTAAACTTGTCCCTACATATTTATCTGCATCCATTGATGGTTTAATACTCGCATACATCATATTATCATGATCTTTAAACAATTGAACTCCACTTTGTTTTGGATTAAATGTTCCATTAATACCCGATAGCCACATAAAGTGTGAACGATAGTTTGGTGTAAAGACATTAAAAGCGGTATCAAAGTTAATGATTTGTAAAGATGGATCATTTTTCTTAAACACTAATGTTTCACCGTGTGCCGCTTTTATAGCTCTTTGATACAAGTACATTGCCTTTTCATCAATAATATCTGTAACACGAACATTCACATCATGTTCTACCTTATTACCACTTAAGTCCTGTCCAATTAAAGTCACCGGATAAAGTCCCGCAAGCTCTTTATTAACACTGCCTTCAAAAGAAATTCTTTCATTAATTATTCCATTTGGACCATCTACTAAATTAATAAAGAAATAATCTGAAATCATTTGAATCAATTCATTTTTATAAATGAGAAACTCATTTTCAAAGACTAAAAATTCAGGCTTAACTGTATCCACAACATTGATCACTAAAGGAAGTTTAGACACCTTATTTTTATTTGTAGCATTCAAACTAATTTCATACTGTCCTACTTTTAATAGATCAATATCACCGGAATAAGACACTGCATCAAAATTCGTTTCTTTCTCACCTAAAAAGACTTGAACCTTATCTTTTAACATCGAAACATGAAACTGAGTCTCAGATTGTTCAAAAATTATATTTTCATTTAAAACTTTAAATGAGTATTCTTTTGTAATACATCCAACTAGGACAAATAGCATTAGGACTATGATTAATATTCTCTTCATCGTACACCTCTATAACTATTATAATACAAGATATTATTTTCGCAAGAAAAAAGACATTCAAATGAATGCCTTGTTAACAAGAAGGAAAATGAAAGGATATATTGATCCTAATTACATTCTACCTTCTAAATGTGTTTATTATGTGAAATACAAAACGATTAATGTGAAAACTATGTGAATTATAAGAGTTTTTTCAAAGCATCAAACGTTTCATCGCTAATAACATGCTCAATACGACACGCATCGTTCATCGCAATGGTTGGATCCAACTGTAAGTACTTTACAAGCACTTCGGTTAAAATCTCATGTTTTTCTAATACCGTTTCCGCAGCTTCTAAACCTGTTTCAAGCAAGACAATATTACCGTTATCTAAAACATCAATCGCACCTTCA
>JAAZDN010000099.1 GCA_012512805.1 Erysipelothrix sp.
CACTTGAACTAGGTGCCTATTATCGGTATAATAAAGACAACTAAGCAACTGCTTTTATTGCTTGATATGACCCCTGTATGAAACAGGCCAATAATGTAATATTATTGAGTTCCAATTTAAAATAACCATGAATACTAGAATGGAATATGCAATGAAAAAGCAAGCGAACTATACTCGAAATTTTGTCTTTCTCTATTTAATTCAATACACAACCTTTGCAATGATCAGTTCACAACGCCAAAGTTTCTTAAACGATATGGGCTACAGTTTAACCGAACGATCACTCATCTTCGCAATGATCCCTATTATGACCATTGTCATGCAGTTATTGGTTGGCTTCTTAAGTGATAAATATGATACCGTTAAGAAGATCATCATCCCTTTAGTCATCGGGAGTGCACTCACGTCTTATCTCTTCTATAGTGTCACTGTTCAACTGTATGTGTTTCATTTCGCAATTGCGCTCTTATCGCAATCCTTTGTTGTATCGGCTACCGATCTGATGGATGTGTGGGTACTTGAATCAGATGGTCCTTCAAAAAATAGTTATGGTTTTATTCGTGCCTTTGGCTCACTTGGATGGTCCTTAGGAAGTTTCTTTATTGCTCGGATTGTCTTTATGGCTGGATATGAAGGATTAGGACTTACAATTTTACTCTTATCGATTCTCATTATGATACTATCAATTACAATCGTCGATAATAAAAAACAAAGAGCGACGCACGAAATGAAACAGAGTGTTAAAATTAATGATATTGTGACCTTATTTAAAGATAAGCATTACTTATTAGCCATTATGGTTGTCTTCGCAGCAAATCTTGCGGTCGGATTAGCAGGATTTACAGTCGTTGAGAAAATGTTAACGCTGGGGGCTAATACCTTTGATTTAAGCAATCGTAACATGATTGCGGCAGGTGTAGAAGTTCCACTCATGTTAATTGGTGATCAAGTGTACCGTAAAATGGGAAGTGTTAAAATGTTGCTTATTGCTATAAGTGTACATACGCTACAATTTGTAGGTTATATGATTGCCCCATCCAATACGCACATTATCTTAATAACATTGGGACAAGTCATATCCGTTCCCTTCTTCAATATCGCTATTAAATATTTATTAATGCACATGTCTCCAGCTGATTTAAAAGCCACAGGACAGATGAGTGGTCCGGCGATCGTAAATGGTGTCCATGGATTTATCCACCCCTTAATTGCGGCCCTCCTCATCAACAATTACACAGTCAACGCTCCCTTCATTATTTCAATAATGCTCGGACTTATCGGAATTTATCTTGTTTTAATGATTAGAAAAAATGAAAGTAGAGGTGTCATATGAAAATAGGATTTAGTAATCGAGTGATCACTCCCCCACTTGGGACGGAAATGGTAGGCTATACACCTGCAAGAAAGAGTACTGGAATTGATCGTGATCTCATGTTAAAAGTATTAACACTCCATGATCAAGATCAAAAGCAAAATGTCTGGTTAACCGTAGATATGTTAGGCTTGGATGTCTTTTTTAGAGAACAAGTTTTAGAATATTTAAAAGCAGAGAACATCCACGTTGATAACATCCAAATGTTTTCAACTCACACTCACTCTGGACCAATATGTTTAAACGCCAAGAAATATCCAGAAGCAGACGAAGATGCTAAAGCATACTTTGATTTTTTAGTGAGCCAAGCAAAAGATGCAATCATCGAAAGTATTGCACTCCAACAAAACTTCCAATATCGAATTGCGAATGGTACGATGGCAAACTTCCAAACCAATCGTATTGATCCAAAACGTAAGGCCCAAGATGAACTCAGAGTTCTAGAAGTACTCTTAGAAAACAATGAAAAAGCACTGCTTTATTCCTTCTCTGGCCATCCAACAATACTTGATGCAAGCAGTACACTCATTTCTCCAGACTATGTCGGCGTTGTTGCAGAAGTGTTATCAGACTACTATGAACACACAATGTTCTTTAATGCACCATGCGGTGATATGAGTACACGCTATACAAAGAAAGAATCATCACTATCAGAAGTTGAACGTCTTGGTAGCATTGCGGCTAAGCATGTCTTAGAAACAACGAAACGCTTTGAAGACTACAAAGAATTGAAACACTATGCCAATGATACGCATATCTTTAAGATTAAACTCAAAGACTTTGATACGGTTGAATATGCCCAAAATATATATGATGTTACCAACTTTGCCTATCGTGAAGCCCTTGAAGCAAATACCGATAAAATTACACTAAGACAGCTTCGAGCAAAACTTGAAGGCCATATGATCAGCCTCTATCATAGTAAACAAAACTATGAATATACTGAGTATCCATATGAAGTCGGAATCATACAGCTTGATGAATTCAAAATCGTTACACTAAGTAGTGAGGTCTTTACAAGCTTAGTTCGTCCTATTAACAATAAGACAACATGGACCATCTCCCTAGCCCATCAATATCGCACTTATTTATGTGATGAAGAAGCCCATGAAGACTTTACCTATGAGGGATTAGCAAGCATCTATAAAAAAGGTGAAGCTGAGAAATTAATGCAAAAGATTCAAAAACTGTTAAAAGCTTAAATACAAAAGGTGAACCAGTGGTTCACCTTTTACATTCTTCAATGTTCATCACATTAAATTGGGATACTTAGACTTTCGAAAACTCACTGCATACAGGACAAC
>JAAZDN010000100.1 GCA_012512805.1 Erysipelothrix sp.
GTCATCAATACTTACAATATGCAAACAATGTATGGATATGTACATTCAGAATATGTACATATCTTAGATAATAAACCTGTTGAAGTCATTCCAGATCCGGTAGAACCACCAAAACCAACATATAAACTTGGTGATATCAATAACACTGGTGGTATTGATTTCGTAGATATGGGATTAATGCAAGCACATGTAAAGAAGATTAAACTATTAACAGGCGATCAATTTAAAGCTGCAGATATAGATAAAAATGGCGTAATTGATTTTGTAGATATGGGACACATTCAAGCACACGTTAAAGGAATTAAGAAAATTCAAGGATGGTAATATGAAGAAAAAAATTATATATTTAATTGCTATAATAAGTTTAGTAATTCCGACAGTTAACAAAGTACATGCTGCAAATGGAATTTCAATTTCATCAAATGTGTCGACAATGAAAATCGGTCAAACAGCAACGATTACAGTAACTACAGATGGTATGCATACTTTCTCTGGAACTGCTTCAGCATCTGGAGCGGGTTCTGGTAGTTTGCAAATACCGGGGATGTTTGCGGGTATGAGTGAAGTATTCTATGTTAAAGCAAATAGCTATGGGACAATTACAGTTTCTGTTTCAGGAAATAGTTTTAAATTAGGAACTGAAACACCTTCAGGTGCATCAGCAACGATTAGAATTACTGTTCCTGAGCCAACTACACCAAAACCACCTACTACAAATCCGAAACCTCCAACAACACCAAAAGATCCTGTTGTTGTGAAGTCTCGTGATAACTCACTAAAGAGTATTACCATTTCTGAAGGAGAGTTAAGTCCTGCCTTTGATAAGGATGTACTTGAGTATAATGTGCTATTGGATCCATCTAAAACTTCAATTGAAGTTAATGCTGAGGTGAATGATGCGAAGGCTAGTGTTTCTAATACAGGTAAGCATGATTTAGTGGTTGGTGAGAATCTTATTAATTTAGTTGTAACGCCTGAAGAGGGTGGTCAAGCGCAGTATAAATTGAATGTTTATGTTGAAGATGAACCAAAGCATACGATAACGTATGATGAAAAAGACTATAAGATTATAGAGCATTTCAAGGGAGCGAGTGTTCCAGAATCTTTTGAAGAAGTAGAATTGGATTATAATGGTGAAAAAGTTGTTGGGCTTTATAGTGAACTTTGGAAAACAAATTTACTGTATTTAAGTGATGCAGAAGGTCATCGAGATTTCTATATTTATAATCAAGGTAGTGAAGGTGAATTGGTGTATGTTTCTAAATTTGTCTTACTTCCTATTTATTCTGAACAGTATTTATTATTAGAAGTTCCAGTAAATGATCAAAAGCGTTTAAATATGACGTATACAGATGTTACGATTGCGGATCAAACGTTTAAAGGATTTAAATATGATGATCCAGCATTAAGTAGCTTTAGTATTATTTATGTCCGTAATATGGCAGGTGAGGATGTTTACTATCAATATGAAGCGGGCGATGAGGCGTATCAATTGTTTACAGATACGCTGGCGATTTCAGAATCTGAATATCAAGCTTTAGTTGAAGCTTACGAAGGTGAAGTCAAAAACATGTGGTTTGGTATGGGTGCCTTGGGAATCTTCATTGTTGGGCTTCTAGGTATCTTTATTGCTAAAATTAATAAAGATAAGAAAAAATTAAACTTTTATAAAAATCGTTCACCGCAAGCTGATTAGTTTGTATTGTATTTGATAGATCTTAGAAATTGTATTATCATATTAAATGAGAGGTGATGTTGATGTTTGTTGATGAATCGCGTGAGATGTATTTAAAAACGATTTTAACGTTGTCTAAGGAACTTGAGCTTGTACGTTCTGTTGATGTAGCGAATAAACTCGGATACAGTAAACCGTCTGTAAGTCGTGCTGTGAAGAACTTAATCAGTGAGGGTGCTATTGATGTTTTAGATAACGGTAATATTGTTTTGCTTGAAACAGGTTTAGAAGCTGCAGAAACGGTATTAGAAAAACATGAGATTTTAACTGAAGTGCTTGTAAAGTACTTACAGTTGGATCCAACCATTGCGATGAACGATGCGTGTCGTATTGAGCATGTCATTAGCGATGAAACGTTTGATGCGTTGAAAAAACTCTTATAATTCACATAGTTTTCACATTAATCGTTTGGTATTTCACATAATAAACACATTTAGAAGGTAGAATGTAATTAGGGTCAATATATCCTTTCATTTTCCTTCTTGTTAACAAGGCATTCATTTGAATGTCTTTTTTCTTGCGAAAATAATATCTTGTATTATAATAGTTATAGAGGTGTACGATGAAGAGAATA
>JAAZDN010000101.1 GCA_012512805.1 Erysipelothrix sp.
AAATTAGGATATTGCTGCGGTTTTTTTAAATCAATGTCAATGGATCCCGCAATTACGTTTGGCCACTGGAGATTATCGAATTCATTATTAGTGAAATGCTTTATGTTATACCCTAACTCAATGAGTTTAGCAGTTTGATCATCACTAAAGGGTTTACCCTGCAATAAAAGATTTGTCATAAATATCCTCCATTCATTAATTATAGACGAAGAAGCGATTTAAACAAATCAAATGACAATCAAAGTATAATAAACAAAAGAGGTGAAGCATATGATAAAGAAGCGAATAGAAGATTTAAATGAACTTGAATTTAAGGTAACTCAGGAAAGAGGCACAGAAGCTCCGTTCGATAATGAATTTGATCAACATTTTGAAAAAGGTATTTATGTCGATAAACTCAGTGGAAAACCACTATTTATGTCGAGTGATAAATACGATGCAGGATGTGGTTGGCCAAGCTTTAGTAAACCCATTGAATCAGGAGTGGTATCAGAACATTTTGACTACTCACATGGAATGCATCGTATTGAAGTGAGATCTAAAGATAGTCACTTAGGACATGTCTTTACCGATGGTCCAAAAGATAAGGGAGGACTACGTTATTGTATTAACTCGGCCTCACTATTATTTGTGCCATATGATGAAATGGAAGCAAATGGATATGGCGATTACATGTCCCTATTTGTATAATGTAACAATTTTCATAAAAGAAAATGTTAATTTACATAAAAGTGTTGACAGTTTTCATTGACGGGTGTAAACTAGCATTAGTTTCATAGAAACTAACCAGCTTGTTGTCAATGCTATTACAGTTTCCTCCTGAATATTGTTGATTTTCCTTTCTAACAAGCTTAATAACCACGCTCAAGATTCTCCCTTGAGCTTTTTTTATGCTTTGTTATAATTAGATAGAAATTGTCCCCTTAGTAAAATGGATATTACAAGACCCTCCTAAGGTTTAGTTGTAGGTTCGATTCCTACAGGGGACGCCATCATTATCAAAGAAACGGATTGTTTCTTTTTTTTATGCACATCAATAAACAGATCTATTTGAACGTGGTTTAATAAAAAAGAGGAGTGATGAAAATGAATAATCATACTCGAAGCAAAATCCTAATATTTGTTATAACATTGATCGTTCTAATTGGATTAATCATCATCGCAATGAATCTACCAAGCAATTCAGAAAGTCCAAACAATAATAATAATCCAAACAATGGTGTTAGCAATAGCAATAGCAATAACAATAACGAAATCGTTGATGAAAATAATAATGATCAAGAAATGATTCGTGTTGTTACCACAAACTTAGAAAGTCCTTGGTCAATCGTCTTCTATGCCGACATACCATTGGTAAGCTTAAGAGACAATCAAGAAATCATTGAAATACTCGAAGATGGTAGTCAACGCTTAGTCGGAAAAGTAGAACAAGCAGTACCAAGAGGAGAAGGCGGACTACTAGGTTTAGCCGTGTACGACAACTTTCTATATACTTATTACACAACAGCACGCGATAATCGTGTAACTCGTTTTGTTCTTAGTGGCACTAATGGAAGTTTAAGTATTAGTGATGAAGAAGTTATTCTAGAAGGATTGCCTAATGCTTCTAATCATAACGGAGGAAGAATACACTTTGGACCTGATGGCATGTTGTATGTAACAACAGGAGATGCTGCCAATCCTCAAAGTTCACAAGATCTAAGTGTTTTAAGCGGTAAAATATTGCGATTGACACCCGAAGGAGATGTTCCTGATGACAATCCAATAAGAGGTTCTCTAATATACAGTTTTGGCCATCGAAACCCTCAAGGAATCACATGGGATGAAGAGGGAGTCATGTATTCCTCAGAATTAGGACAAAACACGTGGGATGAACTAAACGTTATTGAAGCTAACAACAATTACGGGTGGCCACTTATTGAAGGGATAGAGGAAACTAATGAATTCGTATCCCCAATTCAACAATGGGCAACTAGTGAAGCAAGTCCCAGTGGGCTCACTTATCACGATGGAAAACTGTTTATTGCAAACTTAAGAGGTAATTCACTAAGCGTTATTAACTTAACTGATTTAACAAGTAGCGAAATATACTTTAAAGGAGAATACGGCAGAATTCGTGATGTCACGATTGCACCTGATGGTTCTTTGTGGATTCTTACGAATAATACCGATGGTCGTGGAAGTCCAAGTAGTACTGACGATCAAATAATTGCAATTAATATAGATTACTTTAAATAAAGAAAAAAGTGTGCAAGAAGCTGTTGCACACTTTTGTAATTATGCTACAATATTAAAGCCTGTCTCTTA
>JAAZDN010000102.1 GCA_012512805.1 Erysipelothrix sp.
AGTGAAGATAAGATGACGGTTATTCTTATTACCCACAATCCACTCATTGCCCAAATGGCAGATCGAATCATTACCATTCGTGATGGTGAAGTTGCCAGCAACATTCAAAATGATCATAAGTTAGCAGTTGATGATATTCAATGGTAAAAGATACACTTAGAGAAATAAAAAAGCGAAAACTGCAGTTTTTAGCCATACTCCTCATTACAGCACTTGGTGTTGGTTTTTTCATTGGTATTAGTGTCACAGGCTATGATATGCGTCAAACTGCAGATCAATATATGGAAGATGCTGACGTCTTAGATCTTCAAGTAATGAGCTCAATTGGTTTAGATGATGCGATTATCAACGATATCGATGCGCTCATAAATGCAGAGGCAAAAGCTGTGTATTCAAGTACGGTCTACGCTTCCTTTAAAGCTGAAGAAGTTGTTGTTAATGTTTACATGTTAAACGAGGCAACACATAACGATTTAACCTTAATTGAAGGAAGAATGCCACATTCAAAAAATGAAGCCTTTATTGATTCACTTTTCGCAAACATTTTTGACATAAAAATCAACGATGAGATTACATTTAAAAAAGATCAAATTTTTGAAGATACAAGCTTAAAGGTAGTCGGTATTGGAAAATCAAGTTTATACTTGAATAAGGATAGAGGCTATACGACCATGGGATCGGGTCAAGTTGAAGGATATATTTATGCGAATGATCTATCATTAAAGTCTGATGTGATACCAAGTATTCGCTATAAATTTGAAGATAATGATCAGATTGTACAATACACGTCACGCATAAGAAAACATGAAGAAGAACTTTTATCTGCTCGTTTTGAGAGGTTGATTGCACCAACACTTTTAGAAATAGAAGAGGGAAGGCAAGAAATTGAAAAGAATCGTGAAATCTTTAATACAGAAATTAAGAAACAAGAAGCAATTATTAGTGCAAGTGAAATTGAACTTAAGCTTGCTGAACAACAACTTTCTGATGGTTTAAATGCTTTAACACTTGATATTCCCACTTCTGGAAGTTTAGATGAACGCTTAGAAGTTGTAGAAGCGACCTATAGTGCTGTTGTTAAAATCTTAAAAGAGAACATTACTAAGCTTGAAGAACGATTAAATACACTGCCTGATGGTCCAATAAAAGACGAGGTCAATCGTCAATTAACAGAAAGCCTTGCTGAACTTGAAGCAACAACGATACAGTATGAATCAGGGATCAGCCAATTAAAGGTTGGAATTAAGGAATATAATGAGGGTCTACGCCAACTTGAAGCTGGGAAAAGAGAACTGGCTGATGCTAAACGTAGTGCAGAAGCCGAGTTCAAGGCAGCAGAAGATAAGATTGCAAATGCTGAAAAGGAAATTGCAGATGCTGATTATGGAGAACTGTATCTCTTTGAGCGTAAGGATGCTATTATTGGTTACACTGAATTTTATAATGATAGTGAACGTATTGAAGCCATTGGTAATATCTTCCCACTTATTTTCTTTGGTGTATCAATATTAATTACCTTAAGTACGATTACACAGATGATTGAAGAAAACCGAAGTCAACTTGGCGTATATAAAGCGCTTGGATATTCTTCCTTACAAGCCTCGTTAAAATATGTAAGTTTTGCGGCAATCGCGTGGATTATCGGCATGATCATTGGGATAACTCTAGGGTTTTTCATACTCCCAACGATGATTTATAATGCTTATCGAATTATGTATGAGACACCACCATTAATCGATACGATCGTCTTAAGTTATTTGTGGATTCCTTTAGTCATTAGTTTTATGGCCAGTGTGGGCGTCGCAATTATTAAAGCGCTTCGTGTAGGAAATGAATATACTGCTAATTTATTAAGACCACCTCTTCCAAAAAGTGGCCAACGCATTCTTTTAGAACGCATTCCCTTTATTTGGAAACGTCTGAGTTTCTTATATAAGGTAAGTATACGAAATCTCTTTAGAAATAAAGTTCGATTCTGGATGACGATCATTGGTGTTGCGGGATGTACGGGACTTTTAATTACTGGTTTTGGAATTTCATATTCTATAAATTCAATCTTTGATCTTCAATTTGAAGATGTCTTCCATTACAGTGGTTTGATTACTTACGAAGAAGGGGCCATTCTTGATGATAGTTTGTATGTTGACTACACAGATGTGTTTAATGCCACAATCACAATTGATGATAGCAGTGCAACCTTATATGTTAGTGATGACTTGTATGAGTTTGATCAATTCTTTGGACTTAACGATTACAATTCAGATACAACAATAATCAATCAAGATGAAGTCATGCTATCCGCTAAAATTGCAGAAACATATGACTATAAAGTAGGAGATTTAGTCAGTGTGAAGTTTGAAAATAAGAATTATCAATTAAAACTCACTAAGATTATTAAAAACTATACAGGACACTATTTGATTATTGATAAATCCATATTTACAGAACAAATGTCACAAGTGTACACTCCAAATCTTCGTATGCTTTTAGATGATGATTTAGATATGAACATTCAAAAAGTAATTATGGAAGATGAACATGTACTCAATGTCACACTAGCATCTGCTGTAGCAGAGACATTCTTGAGTCAAATGGGTAACTTTGATGTTATTATATATGTGGTTATTGGAGCAGCAATCTTACTTGAAGCCATAGTATTAACCAATTTAATTAGTATGAACATTAGTGAGCGTAAAAAGGAATTAGCAACCTTAAAGGTACTTGGATTTTATGAAAGAGAACTAAGTAGTTATATAATGCGGGAGAATGTCATTATGACATTAATTGCGACCATCCTTGGTATTATCTTTGGAAAAGTTTTACACTTATTTGTAGTTAAGACCGCTGAAATTGATGTGGTAATGTTTAATCGAAGCTTGGATATGCCAAGTATTATATACGCAATTGTCTTTACACTCGTAGTATCAATCATTATAAACCTTGTAATGAGCAAACGTTTAAATAAAGTGAATATGAATGAAGCATTGAAGACATTTGATGCCTGAAAGGAGTTACGCATGGAAGTAACAGTATTAAAAACAAGCTATTGCATTGTCATGGCTGAAGAAGTAAAAGATGTGAGATGGCTCGATCAAAATGGCTACGATCCACTTGGGGAAGATTTTTATCAAATTATCTTTAAAGACTATGATGCCTTTATTGAAGAAGTGAAATATCTTGAAGATTATGGTGTGACATACCTCGATGATCAAAGTGATGAGTCTGCAGCCAAGGTCATTGAAGCACTTAAAGCAGAAAATGCATTAGATTAACGGATACAATTCGAATGAGTGACAATGAAACACTCATTCGAATATATTTGTTTAAGAAAGCGTAACAATTTCGTAACAATTTGTATGCAATAAAAGCGCAACTACTTGCATTTATACTTTACTTAGTGTATTATTAATAAGCGTCAAACAGATGTCTACGTAGCTCAGCTGGATAGAGCATCCGCCTTCTAAGCGGACGGTCGCACGTTCGAATCGTGCCGTGGACGCCATTATAAAATTAACAGGTAAGTGATCGAAAGATTGCTTACTTTTTATATATAAAAACGTGGTGTATATGTTGTATAAAGTAACAGTGTATTTAAGTTATTGGTAGAGGCTAGCGGGATCGAACCACCTAAATAAAGTCAATGGATCGGGTGAGGAGAATAGAACTCTATATGTAAGGTTGGCGTCCGCGGCACGATTCGAACGTATTTACTTAAAATAAAGAAATACAATCCCTATATTTACTCCAATGTGTATTATGTTTTTAATTTTGGTGACGGGTACGTGGTTCGAACCCGTGAATATATGTGTATTGGGACCGTTGTTTTAGTCGTAATCACATTGTTATTTCTATCCTATCATTAGTTGACTATTTTATTAAAAACTTGCTTCAATTAGCACTCAATGATTGACACTGCTAAACAATAATGGTATACTTATTTTATGTAGGAGGTATTTATGAAAAGTACTGTAAATAAATTAGAAAATTCCCAAGTAGAATTAGTGGTAGAGGTTGATGGGGACGTTTGGAAAGACGCTCAAACAAAGGCTTATAATACTGCTGTTAAAAATTTAGAAGTTGACGGGTTTAGAAAAGGACAAGTTCCAGCACAAGTTGCAAAAAAACATATTAAAAATGAAGGTATCTTAATTGATGCAGCTGAATCAGTTGCACAAGATGCATTAATTTCAGGTATTGATGAACATGAAATTATCTTAGTAGCAACACCAGATTTACAAGTTCAAGCAATCTCTGATACTGCTGTTACATTAAAATTTGTATGCACAGTAAAACCAGATGTTAAATTAGGTGATTATAAAGACTTAAAAATTGAAAAAGCTGAAGTAATTGTTTCAGACTCAGAAGTTGATCATGAAATTGGTCACATGTTAGATAAACATGCTGCAT
>JAAZDN010000103.1 GCA_012512805.1 Erysipelothrix sp.
GTTTCAAAATTCGCAGCACTTGAATATAAAAAACATAATGAATTTATAGAAATTATTACTGAGTTTAGACCCGGTAGTTTTTTAAGTAATCACGTACTCATGTTCTCAGATCGTAATAACAGTCATATTAAAGATGGTATGAAAATTGGTATTGATAATTCATCTATAGACCAAGCAAGCCTAACACGTGCCGTTTGTAGTGGATATGACGTTGAATTCATTGAAGTCAACTATACACAACTCATTGAACAATTACTTTTAAAAGAAATTGATGCAACCGTATGGAATGGTGATGAGGTAAACATGAAATATCAAAGTATCACAACCTTTCCACTTCATTTAGAAAATGATGACAATACGATCTCTACAATAATTATTGATACGCGTCGCCAAGATCTCGTAAAACTCTTAAATGATATTATCGATATTACAGATATTGAACACATTCAAGATCAAGTTGTACAAGGATTAATGATTCCAAGTTACTAAAAAAGCACAATCTATTGTGCTTTTATTTTGGATTAATTTGAGATAAGAATGATGTACCGTACTCAATCTTTGTATTAAAATAGTCCGCGACTGTTTGTCCAACGTTTGCCATAGTATTTTGCTTACCAATATCAATGAGTTTAGTATTATCTTTTCGATAAATAAGTAGTGGTACTTCCTCACGCGTATGTTTTGAATGTCCAATCGTTGGATCATTTCCATGATCTGCCATTACGATGACAACATCTTGTGGTGCTACTATTTCTAAGAGTTCAGAAATCTTTACATCACATTTGTTTAAGACATCAATATAACGTGCACTATCTTCTGCATGTCCAGCCAAATCAGTCTCTTGAATATTTACAAAGAAGAATCCTTCGTCAATCACTTTAACATCTTCAATTAAATGATCTAAGATGTCTTCGCTATCTACAGCCGCATAATTTTTCCCTTCAGGGTTAAGAATTATATTTTCAACCTTACCATAGAAATAGTTTTTTACACCTTTCTCATGGATAGCAGTCGGAACTTGAAGTTTCGCATCCACACCATAGCCCATATGATCAACATGATAATTGTTTTTATATACACCAGAGCCTGGCGCATCTACTCCAATAAAGTGTTCTTTGTAAATAATATTATCCTCTAAATCTTTAATCGTAACGCCAGAGCCACCAAAGGCAATGACACGAGCTACCTTAACATGTTTACGTACAATACGACCTACTGCCTCAATCTTATCAAATCCACAATCATCAAGCGCACCAACAACATTAATCGCCTGTCCAAGATCAGTTTCCATATTATCACCGACAATGATTTGATTATCCACTTTTAATACTGCTAAATCATGTCTATAAATGCGGTGTACTTCATAGCCATGTTTTATAAGATCTTCTTCAATATCATCCAAATGAATTTGAATGTAAGTATAGATTGGTACAAAGGGATTTGTTCCTGCTATTTCTTGGTGTCCAAAATATGAATCTGCTCCAAAATGCTTCAATTCACTTCGACCAAAGATAGCAACTGGTGACATTTTTAAGTCATCGTATTCAAAATTTAGAATGTTCATAAGTCCTAACTTCTCTAGTGTTGGCCAGATTTTAACTTCTGGACTCTCAATTAAATGTTTTGCGGTATTCGACCCCAAATCTTGTGGTCTAACCTTTGAAACATCATCCATTGCCCCCACTCCAAAACTATCTAATACGATAACAATAAAACGTCCTTTACTCATATAATCTCCCTAGTCCATCGTATGTATTTACAATACGTGGATTTCTTTTACTTATACCTTCAATTAATACAACCTTTGATCGTGTTACAAACATCTGAAAACGAAATGCCATTATAAGTGGCGCACTGATTTCTTGCTCATTAGAAATTTCAAAATAGTAATCAATACTATCATCATTAACCGGTGTAATCTCTACCTTATGTTCACCTTTATTATCAAAGAGTAACCCATTTTTTACATGCGACCTACGATACAGTCCTCCACCATAACAGTAGGATTTTCCTTTAAAGTTATGTGAAACTTCACTTAAGTAAAGTACAGCTGGTAATTCAGATAAGTCCTTATGTGCGTGCAATGGTGTTGTACCCGTTAAACCATGACCAGGCTCACCCATTGTTCCTTCACCATTTGCAATAATTGAAATCGTTGCCTCACATGTAGTAGATGGGACATTCACCTGCTTAATCGTATATCCAGCCTTTGCAATCATTTCAGTTGCCTTTACTACAGTGTAATAATTTGGTGTTGCAACGACATCGTCAGCAACTTCATCATATAAGTAGCAAGGAAAGGCCGTAGCTCCTACAATTTCAATATGTGATAATCTTTTAGCTTCAATTAAAAATTCATTAAGATCTTTGATTTCAATACCTGATAATTGACCACTATAAAAAAGATCTCCATCATCCGCAACCTTGACTAAAATATCTTGTACAACATTTTGATCTTTCGCCACTTCATTAATTTCTATTAGTTTTTCTAAACTAAAGACAGTAATGACTTCTGGTTTATACGCCACAACTTTGGGTAATAAACCTTTTGGAACTTGAACGAGATGGCCAACATTTCCTATCGGTATATGATGTTGCATCATAATTTCTGCTTCACGAAAATCAACGACAACAGCACCTTTATAACCCATATCCATAAGTTGTTTAGCTAAATATGGATTACGACCAATTTGTTTCAACATAAAATATAGTCCAATATTCTCACGCTCTGCAGCCTTTAATATTATTTTTGCGTTTTCTAAAACAGTATCCACATCGATAATATAACTATCGGGCTGAATTAAATTCTCATTATACAATTGAAGCGTCGCATCAATCATTGGACGATTTCTACGATTTACAATATCAACAAACATTATTTCACCTCTTTAATTGCTTCAGATAAAATTTTAAGTACCGTAATGGCACCACTACGCATAGGATTAATACGAATCCAATAATCTTTATACTCTGCATTATCATTTAACATTGTTCCAGATACACGATAAAACATTGGAACAATTTCATATTTACTTTCGGCACCTACAGGATATGGTGCAGCTCCATGTTGCACTGCTACTTTTAAAAGTTCAGGTGCAATCGGATCATCCAACTGAACGAGAATAACCTTTGATTGTGCATTCGCGACATATGCTTGTTTCACTCCACTGACTTCATTATTATTAAGTCGTAATACAATTTCATCAATTTGAGTCGCTTGAATCGCAAGCATTACAGGTGCATAAACAATCGAACGTAACACATCTAAAGCTTCCTTACCCTGAGTTTGTGATCCACCAGAGTAATGATACTTACGAATGGTTTCAATATATTTAGCCTTACCTACTACACAGCCAATTCCTTCTGGACCTAATAGTTTGAAGGTTGAAAAGGCTGATAAGTCTGCATCAAGTTGAACACCAATATGTTGTACCTTCATCACAGCATAGTTATCATCTGTAAGTATCGGAATATCTTTTACATCCTTAATTGTTTGAATAACTTCTGCCATATCATAATGATCTTCTAAGACTTGACGAGTATATTGAACAAGGACTCCACCAATGTGATCATCATTTTCTAAGATCGTTTTGACTGCTTCTAAGTCATTAAAGTCACAAGCAACTGTTTCAATATTTAGATGATCAATAGAGGTTTTTGTAGTCGAATAAATGGGAGCACTATGTACAAGTAGTTTTTTACTACCGAAGTTAAAACTTGCGAGTCCTTCTCGAATTGCCGCAGTACCAGCACCACGAACAAAGACCGCATCTTCTGCATCAAAAAGCGAAGCAATCACTTTTTCAACCTTACGTGTTGTCTGCGGTTGATTGTTTAATGGATGAACACCTAAGTCACCATTTTGTAGTATTTCGTATCCTGAAAACTCACGTGTTACCTTATCGATCAGTTTAAATTGTAAGGCAATCGCTTCTTCAACTGTAAGACTTTTTAAAGGATATGTTTTCATCTTATTGTCCTCCAAAAATACGTTGTGCATTTTTATTTAACATTAAATCAAGGGATTCATCTGTAATTCCTGCTTCTTTAAGCATTGGAATAAAATCAGTAAACAAATATGTATATCCTATTCCACCTAAATACTTCATATTTGTTTTACGCGTAATATCTAGTGACAGTGAAATTGATTCTAGTTTACCCTCAGCTTGAAGGTCCACAAGGAATTTAACCCGTTCTGTATCTGGGAAGTAATTGTTTTTTCCAATTGTGTCAAAGGCAACATTGAATCCTAGATCAATAAGTTTCTTTATTTGGTCTAAATCTTCACACAAATCTTGATGTCCAATGATAACTTTCTTTGGATCAACATTACGTTCGATAAAGAACTGTGCTTGTTCAAGTGCCATCGTTCCTAGTGATGTATGTGTTGAAATAATAGCATCCGTCTGTTTATGTGCTAAGACAGCCGCTTCAAATACCTTCTTTTCAGTTTCTTCAAAGACATCCTTACTCGTTCCAATCTCGCCAATTACACCAGCTTTAATATCTGTATTTTCAATACCTACTGTTATTTCATTTACCATGTACTCAGCTAACTGTTCAATGGTAAAGTCATACACAAAATCTGGTAAAAAAGGTTCTTTATAAAATCCTGTTGCATTCACAATGTTGATTTCACTTTGTTGGGCTACTTCTTTTACGTACTGAATATTACGTCCCATTCCCGCAGCAGTAACATCAATAATGTTACGAACACCAAAGTCATATAATTCTTTAAATTCTGCAATTGTTTCTTCAAAACAATTTAAATTTGTATCTTCATCATCTTTTATACGTGAAAGGTCAATCGTTGTATGTTCATGGATTAAGGTTAATCCTGGTTTTAATATGCTCATAATTTCTCCTTATAATTGATATCAAAATATCTAGCTTCAAGTTCAGACCGTTCAAATTGAAGCGTATATGCTAGTTTTAACATTGTATTAATGTGCGACATTTCACTCTTACAAACAAGTAATGTTCCTGTTGCATTTGATGCTGAAGGTACAATTATCGCACTAAGATTCAACATGTTAATCACTTTTAAATAATACTTATATGCCTTTTGTTGTTGCTCTAAACTATATTCACTATAATGACCACTTAGTGAGTCACCATATTCAAATAAATCAACCGGACCTTCAAAACTCACAAGAATATTGTGATCAAAATCTATTGCATTTAAATCTTCCATAAGCTGATTACGAGATGATGATGCATATGATAAATTAACATGTGATACCGGAAGCTTAATATTAGAAATAAACTGGTCTCTAATATCATCTTGATACTTATTTGCAGTATTTGCAACAAGCACATTCAGTGGTTTTGCAGTTGTTTCTTCTTCATTGATATGAAACACTTCATCAATGATTTCAAGATGCTTTGCGATAAAACCAATAGATGGTCTAAATACAATATTATCGGTTGATTTCTTTGAATATAATGATAGTTCAGATGAACAAATTAATGGACTTATCATACCGTATAAATTTAAGGCAAGGGCCGGTGCTAATACAGATCCACCACCATCGGTTCCAATTCCTAAATCA
>JAAZDN010000104.1 GCA_012512805.1 Erysipelothrix sp.
AAGCAAATATCCTTACAACTATGTTTGGTCGTGAAACACTAACAGAAGTTGGATATCTCGACTTACAAAAAGTAGATTAATAAAATACTGGCACCTATGAGCAATCATAGGTGTTTTTTTCTCTTTATAATATTGAATTGATGAATAGTGTATAATGATATCAAATACGATATCAATTAAGAGTAAGGATGTGTGATTATTGGGAACAAGGATATCGCATTATGGAAAAAGTTAAAGTCTAAACCATATTCAAGTGGCGTTAAACTTAGGGAGTTAAAATCACTTTTACTTCTGGTAGGGTTTGAATTAGTAAGTGTAACAGGTAGTCATCACACATTCAAGCATCCTAAAAGTGATGACATCCTCACACTTCAAGAACGTGGAGGTAGTGTGAAACCTGTATATACAAAGCTAGTTTACAAGACAATTAATGAATTAGAACTTGAAGAAAGAATAAAATAAGGAGGTGCTAACCATGGCTATTAAGGAATTAAATTATAAAATGGAAGTATACCAAATAGAAACGGATGAGGGTAAAGAGTGGGTTGCGGAATATCCAAGTTTAAAAGGTGTACTAGGAAGCGGATTGCGTCAAATGGATGCAATCAATGACTTAATTGTTTCAGCTAATATTCATATAAAGGTGATGGAAGACTTAGGTTTAAAGATTCCAGTTGAGGATAATGTTAAAGAGAATCGTGAATTTAGTGGCAAAATTGCGTATCGTACATCTAAAAGAATTCATCAAGCGATCTATGAATATGCAGATGAACAAAACGAAAGTATGAGTAATATTATTTCAGAAGCCGTTGTGAAGTATATCAGTACTGCGGGTAAATTAGGGGATAATGAATAAGAATTGTGTTCGTGAGAAATAATATTTATATACTGATTTTAAATGTGATTTTAAAAGTCGAGTAAATTGTCAAATAGTGGGCATTTGCTTGACTTTTGTGGTTTTATTAAGTATTATTATATGGCTATTGACTTAGCATTATGCGTGGGAGAACCGACAACAGTTCAATAAAACCACTGCATACATAAAGGAAAGAGGAATATGTATGAGTAAAAAAGTTGTAAAAGTAGCTAAACTGCAATTTCCTGCAGGGGGAGCTCGTCCCGGTCCAGCAATCGCAGGATTAGGAATTAACATGCCACAATTCACACAACAATTTAACGATGCTTCTAAAGATCGTATGGGTGACATTGTACCGGTCGCAATTAGTATTTATGAAGATAAAACGTTCAGCATTGAGTTAAAAACAACTCCAGCTGCACATTTATTGAAAAAAGCTGCAGGTGTAGAAAAAGGATCTTCAACACCAAACTCTGATATCGTTGCAACAATCACTAAAGCGCAATTACAAGAAATTGCAGAATATAAAATGGTTGACTTAAACGCAAATGATGTTGAAGCTGCAATGCGTATTATCGCAGGTACTGCAAGAAATATGGGTATCGCAATTGAAGGGCAGGATAACTAATTATGGCAAGAAAAACAGGAAAAAACTATAAGGCTTCATTAGCTAAGGTAGATCGTGATAACTTCTACAGTTTAACAGACGCAATTGCATTATTAAAAGATGTAGCGACTGCGAAATTTGATGAAACTGTTGAATTATCATTTAACTTAAACGTTGATCCACGTCATGCTGATCAACAAATTCGTGGGGCGATGGTCTTACCACACGGAACAGGAAAAACACAAAAAATCTTAGTAATTACTCAAGGTGAAAAAGAACAAGAAGCAAAAGATGCTGGAGCAGACTTTGTTGGTGGTAAAGACTTAATTGAAGATATCGCTAAAGGATGGTCAGACTTCGACATTATCGTTGCGACACCAGACATGATGGGTGAACTTGGAAAATTAGGACGTGTCTTAGGACCCCGTGGATTAATGCCAAACCCAAGAACTGGTACTGTTACAATGGATATCGCTAAAGCGGTAGACGAAATCAAAAAAGGTAAGGTTGAATACCGTGTTGACAAACAAGGAAACTTGGCTGTTGCAATCGGAAAACTTTCATTCACTAATGAACAATTATTAGACAACTTAGTAGCAATTAAAGATGTCATCGTTGGTGTTAGACCAGCTGCTGTTAAAGGTAAATACATTAAGAACTTAGTATTATCTTCAACAATGTCACCTGGTATTAAACTAGACGTTGAATAAACTTGACATTTTAAACAAAAACAATTAGAATTATATAGCAATACAACCAGAGACCGTAACGGCGTAAGCTTAATTTGTTACCGAGGTAAAGTATAAATACTTTTAACTCGTGGATAAATTACACGAGTTTTTATTTCTTGGATTTGTATTGAATAACATGTAGGAGGTGTAAATATGAGTAGTGATAAAATTTTACAAGCGAAACAAAACGTTGTTGCTGAAATCGCAGAAAAAATAAAAGATTCAGCGTCAACAGTAGTTGTTGAGTATAAAGGATTATCAGTTGCGGACTTAACAGAAATTAGATCAGCACTTAGAGCAGAAGACGTTGAGTTCAAAGTTTACAAAAACACAATGGTTCGTTTAGCAGCTAAAGAAGCAGGCTATGAAGACTTAGTTGAACACTTAGTTGGACCAAACGGATTTGCATTCGGTAGTGACGCAGTTGCACCAGCGCGAATCTTAGCTGAATTTGCAAAAAAACATAAACACTTAGAATTCAAGACCGGAGTCGTTAGTGGTAACGTTCTTGGAGCTGAAGGGTTAGTTAAACTTTCGAAATTACCAAACAAAGATGGTATGTTATCAATGTTAGTTGGGATGTTACAATCACCAATTAGAGATGTTGCATTAATCTTAAAAGCTGTTGGTGAAGCAAAAGTTGAAGAAGTACAAGAAGCATAATAAAATAGGAGGAAATTAGAAATGGCAAAATTAGTAACAGCAGACGTTCTTGCTGGATTAAAAGAAATGACAATTTTAGAAATCAACGAATTAGTTGAAGCAATCGAAGAAGAATTCGGTGTAACAGCAGCTGCACCAGTTGCAGTAGTTGCAGCTGAAGCATCAGCTGGATCAGATGAACCAACAGAAGTAACTGTTGTAATCACTGACATCGGACAATCAAAAATCCAAGTAATTAAAGCAGTAAATGCAATTACAGGAGCTGGATTAAAAGGAGCTAAAGAAATCGTAGAAGCTGCACCAGAAGGAGTCGTTAAAGAAAACGTACCTACTGAAGAAGCTGAAGATATTAAAGCTCAATTAGTTGAAGCTGGAGCTTCAGTAGAGTTCAAGTAAGAAATGCGTAAAGATTATCTTAACCATTATTACTTAGATGATCAAAAACAACTTTTAAACCGGAAAGAAATCTCTTTCCGGTTTTTGAACGTTGATTATTATTTTGAAACAGCAGACAATGTATTTTCTAAAGATCATGTTGATATGGGGACACACTTACTCATCGAAACGGCTTTAGATTCTGGTATTAAGGCTCCCGTCTTAGATTATGGATGTGGCTATGGTGCTGTGGGTATTGTCTTGAGTAAAAATAATTATGCGAGTATTGGCTTGGATGTTGTTGATCGTGCCTTACAATTAGCGAATTTAAATGCTGAAAAAAATAAAGTTGATTTTAAAGCGTATAAAGTTGATGACTTAAATGAATACCGTGAGAGCTTTAAAACAATTTTACTCAATCCGCCAATTCGTGCAGGTAAGGAAGTTATCTATCAAATGTTTGCGCATGCTGCAATGATGTTACAGAATGATGGTGTCTTGTACGTTGTAATGCGTAAGCAACATGGGGCCAATAGTGCAGTCCAACATTTAAAGACACTCTTTAAATCAGTGGACATTATTAAGAAGCATAAAGGTTTTTACATTATTAAAAATATCGTTGATTGACAATATAGTGGTTAAATGATATTATTATAAAACGTATGATTATGAAATAGAGTAATATGGGACATTGTGCCCATATTACTTATTTGTGTTATGAAGAGAGGATGAAGTTTGTGGCAGAAAACAAGGCTTACCGTAATAAACAATATGGGAATAAAGCTTCGAGAAGAGACTATTCGACAGTTAGTGGAGCTTTAGAATTACCGAATTTAGTTGAAATTCAAACCGATTCGTTTGAAAAATTTATTAATGAAGGTATTCAAGAAGTCTTTGATGAAGTATATCCGATTCAAAACTATAACGGAAACATATCTTTAAAATTTAAAGGATTTGAATTTGAGGAACCAAAAGAAAGTGCAGCAAGTGCGAAAATAACAGAATCTAGTTTTGTTTCATCACTTAAAGCAATTATGGAACTTGAAATTATCGATCCAAACTCAGGCGAAATTATTACGAAGGATGAGGAAGTCTTCTTTGGTGATGTACCAATGATGACTGAAAATGGTACCTTTATTATTAATGGTGCTGAACGTGTTATTGTTTCACAAATTGTTAGATCACCAGGTTCTTACTTTAATCTAGATTTAGATGAACGTAATGGTGACGATATTTTCAATGGTGAAATTATTCCAAGTCGTGGGACATGGTTAGATTTCACAACAGATTCACGTAAAACAGTCAGTGGACGTTTAATCGACATGCGTATCGACCGTAAACGTAAACTGTTATCAACAATCTTATTAAAGGCTGTTGGTCTTGGTTTAAACATGGAATCATCAGAAAGTGGATTTGATGTTAATGGTGTTAAACGTTTTTTAACAGCCTTAAATCTTGATGTATATGATGATGTTTTAACGGGAGATGCAGATCGTGAATTCTTAAATATTTATAATTTGTTATATTCAAGTGTCTTCGGAAATTATGAAGATTTACGTGTTACACTTGATGCAGATAAAATTGCTACTGAAAACGAAGCCCTTTTAACAATCTATGAGAACCAACGTGTAGACGAAGTTCCAACATTAGATGGTGCGATCAGTGTTATGAACGCGAAATTCTTTGATATTCGTCGTTATGATTTAACACAGGCAGGTCGTTTTAAACTTAGAAGTAAATTAGGTGTATATGATCGTCTTTATAAAAACTATTTAGCTGAAGATCTTTATGATCGTGAAGGTAATGTTTTATATGCGAAAAATACATATGTTGGACGTGCTGAACGTGATGCAATTAAAGCAGAATTACGCTTAGGACTTCATACAACAGCATATCCTTACAACCCATTATTTACACATCCTGATGGAGAAGTCGTTGCCTTAGATCACGAATTCCCATTAGTTAACCGTGTTTTAGCAATAGATCTAGACTTAAATTCTGGTTTTATGCCAAGCGGTCGTGTTTTAACAGCTGAAGATTTAAAAGCAATTAATGCTGAACACAATGAAGTTGAAATCTTTACTGGAATTATCGGACAAGAAATTAACTTTAAAAATAATGTATCAGAAACTGAAGTCCGTTCAATTTTAAACTATGGTCAACGTTTATTATCAGTTAACCGTTTATTAGTGGATGGAAAAGATGTCTTAAATGATGAAAATGAATTATTAGTTCCAGGATATAGTGTTGATGCTGAACGTCAAAGCTTTAGTGATGATGTTGTTAATACTATTGTAAATATTGTATTATCAGGTGCTGATGTACGTCTATTCGTCGTCGGTTCTGCACAACAAACAATTAAAGTTTCTAAAGAAGTCGATGGACATGTTGTAAAAGCAATCGGTACAGATATGCTTGTTTCTAAAAAAGCATTAATGAACAGTGATATCTTCGCTGCATACTCATACCTCTTAAACTTACAAGATGGTATTGGTAGTGAAGATGATATTGACCAATTAGGAAACCGTCGTGTTCGTACAGCAGGGGAATTAATTCAAAACCAATTTAGAATTGGACTTGCACGTATGGAACGTGTTGTTAAAGAAAGAATGTCAATTTCTGATACATCAGGACTCTCTCCAAAACGATTAACAAACATTCGTCCATTAACTGCAGTTGTTAAAGAATTCTTTGCGAGTTCACAGCTATCACAGTTCATGGATCAAACAAACCCACTTGGGGAGTTAACGAACAAACGCCGTATTTCTGCGCTTGGGCCTGGTGGACTCACACGTGAGCGTGCTGGATTTGAAGTACGTGACGTTCATGGATCTCACTATGGTCGTATTTGTCCAATTGAAACTCCAGAAGGACCAAACATTGGATTGATTAATAACTTAACGACATATGGTCGTATTAATGAACATGGATTTATTGAAACTCCATACCGTGTTGTAAAAGATGGTGTGGTAACTGAAGAAATCGTCTATCTATCAGCAGACTTAGAAGTTGACTATACGATCGTTCAGGCGAATGAAATTAAAGACAACAAGGTTGTTGGAGATGAAGTTGTTGCTCGTTTTGAAGGAGAAACAATCATGGTAAACCGTGATGATGTTGAACTTGCAGACGTTTCGCCACAACAAATCGTATCAATCGCTACAGCATGTATTCCATTCTTAGAAAACGACGATGCTTCACGTGCCTTAATGGGTGCGAACATGCAACGTCAGGCAATTCCTTTAATTAAACCATCATCACCAAATGTTGGTACAGGAATTGAATACCGTATTGCGAAAGACTCAGGATCATGTGTCGTTGCACGTGAAGATGGAATCATCTCATATGTAGACGCAGCTAAAATTGTTATTACTAACGATGAAGGTGATCATGAATATACTGTTTCTAAATTTATCAGATCAAACATGGGTACGAGCTTAAATCAACAAGTTATTGTTGAAAAAGGTGAACGTGTCTTTGCTGGAGATATCTTAGCAGATGGTCCATCGATTGAAAATGGTGAATTAGCATTAGGACAAAACGTAACGATCGGATTTATGACATGGTACGGATATAACTATGAAGATGCGATCATCATGAGTGAGCGTCTTGTTAAAGAAGACGTATACACATCTATTCATATTGAAGAATATAGTATTGAAGTGCGTTCGACTAAACTTGGTGAAGAAGAAGTAACACGTGATATTCCAAACGTTGGTGAAGGATCAATCCGTCACTTAGACGGTCGCGGTATTGTTATGATCGGTGCCGAAGTTAAAGAAGGCGACATCTTAGTTGGTAAGGTTACACCTAAGGGTCAAAGTGAAGATTCTCCAGAAGAAAAATTATTAAATGCAATCTTTGGTGAAAAATCACGTGAAGTACGTGATAACTCACTTAAAGTTCCACATGGTGGAGCAGGTATTGTTCAAATGGTTCGTTTCTTCAAACGTGATGAAGGACATGACTTACCACCTGGAGTCAATGAAATCGTTAAAGTATATATTGTACAAAAACGTAAAATTGCTGAAGGGGATAAGATGGCTGGACGTCATGGTAACAAAGGGGTTATTTCTCGAATCTTACCAGAAGAAGATATGCCATTCCTACCAGATGGAACTCCAATTGACATTATGTTAAATCCATTCGGGGTACCATCACGTATGAATATCGGACAGATCCTAGAGTTACACTTAGGAATGGCTGCGAAAAAATTAGGTGTTAAATTCGCAACTCCAGTATTCGACGGTATTGAAAATGAAGACTTACAAGAAATTATGCGTGAAGCAGAAATGAAACCAGATGGTAAGGAAATCTTATTTGATGGACGTACTGGTGAGCCCTTCGATGAACGTATTTCTGTTGGTCAAATGTACATGTTGAAACTATCACACATGATTGATGATAAATTACATGCACGTGCAACAGGACCATACTCATTAGTTACACAACAACCATTAGGTGGTAAAGCACAAAATGGTGGACAACGTTTCGGAGAGATGGAAGTGTGGGCACTTGAAGCCTACGGTGCTGCGCATTCATTAGAAGAAATTCTAACAATTAAATCAGACGACCGTGAAGGACGTAACCGTGCCTTTGAAGCAATTAAAAAAGGTAAGGATTTACCAGAACCAGGTATGCCTGAATCATTTAAGGTTTTAATTAACGAACTTAAGGCATTAGCAATTGATGTTACGCTCATTCCAAATGAAGAAGCGGTCATCGCTGTTGATGAAGAAGTCGAAAAGCCTTTTGGAATTAGTGATGCACTTGAAAGTGTATTAGCTGATACTATTGGTTATGAAATTGAAGCGAAAGATGTCGAAGAAGACATTGAAGTGGATGAGGAAACTGTAGAACTTGAATTAAACTAGGAGGGCGAAATATGAAACAAAATAATTTTTCAGCAATTCAAATCGGACTTGCTTCCCCTGAAAAAATCCTGGACTGGTCACATGGTGAAGTTAAAAAACCAGAAACGATAAACTATCGTTCACAAAAAGCAGAACGCGATGGTTTGTTCTGTGAACGTATTTTCGGACCAACAAAAGACTGGGAATGTTTTTGTGGAAAATATAAGAAGGTAAGATATAAAGGTGTTGTTTGTGATCGTTGTGGTGTTGAAATTACAAAATCAGACGTTCGCCGTGAACGCATGGGACATATTGAACTTGCGGCTCCAGTAGCACACATTTGGTATCTTAAGAGTTCGTCTTCAAAAATGAGTATGCTTTTAAATATTCCGCCTAAGACACTTGAAGAAGTTATTTACTTCCAATCATGGGTTGTTGTGGATGCAAAAGAAACGCCATTAATGGATAAACAAATTCTTTCTGAAAATGAATACCGTAAATATAAATTAGAATATGGCTTTGACTCATTCGAAGCAGGAACGGGAGCTGAGGCTGTTCGTTCATTACTTGAAAAAGTTGACTTAGAAAAAGAAAAAGCAATCGTTATTGGGGAATTAGAAACTGCTCGTACTGACAAACGTCGTCGTTTACTTCGTCGTTTAGAAACAATCGAAGCCTTTAATAACTCTGATAACAAACCTGAGTGGATGATCCTCTCAGTACTTCCAGTTATACCACCGGATTTACGTCCGATGTTACAACTTGATGGTGGACGTTTCGCAACATCTGACATGAACGATTTATACCGTCGTGTTATTACGCGTAACAACCGTCTTCGTCGTTTACTTGATATGGGTACGCCAGCAATTATCGTTCAAAACGAAAAACGTATGCTTCAAGAATCTGTCGATGCATTGATTGACAATGGTCGTCGTTCTAAAGCAGTAACCGGTGCGGGAAATCGTGCCTTAAAATCACTATCACACTCATTAAAAGGGAAACATGGTCGTTTTAGACAAAACTTACTTGGGAAACGTGTTGACTATTCAGGACGTTCTGTTATCGTCGTTGGACCAAACTTAAAAATGCATGAAGCGGGAATTCCACGTGAAATGGCTATTAAACTGTTTGAACCACATGTTGTAAACGAACTTGTTGTAAGCGAAGTTGCATACAATCAAAAAGTTGCTGAAAAGATGGTTAAAGAAAATGATCCATTAATTTGGGATGCACTTGAACGTGTTATCGTTGGACACCCGGTTATGCTTAACCGTGCACCGACGCTTCACCGTCTTGGTATCCAAGCCTTTATGCCTAAACTTGTTGAAGGTAAGGCAATTCAACTTCACCCTCTTGTAACGCCAGCGTTTAACGCTGACTTCGATGGGGACCAAATGGCCGTGCATTTACCACTAAGTGAACATGCTCGTGCTGAAGCTGAAGTGCTCATGCTTGGATCTAAGAACATTCTTGGACCTAAGGATGGTAAACCTATCGTTACACCATCACAGGACATGGTTCTTGGAAACTACTACTTAAACATGGAAAGTACTAAAGAAGAATTCTATGAAAAAGCTGAACGTTATGAAGCCGTTGATCGTGCTCAAGAAGCCGCAGTCTTCAGAACATTTGGTGATAACGAAGGTAAGATCTTCAGTGATACTAATGAAGTTCTTGTAGCATACGAAAACAAACTCGTGCATTTACATACACGTATTGCGATTCGTGCGCGTGCTTTAGGCAAAACAGGATTTACTGAAGAACAAAACAATAAATTATTAATTGCGACAGTAGGTAAGATTATCTTTAATGATATCTTTCCTAAAGACTTCCCATTCTTAATTACAGCAACTGAAGAAAACTTTAAGGCTACACCTGATAAGTACTTCGTAAGCAGTGATACAGATGTAAAAGCACACATTGCACAAACTGAAATTAATGCTGACTTCGTTAAATCAAGTCTAAGTAACGTAATTTCTGAAATGTTCAAACGTGTTGAAATGGAAGACTTAGCTCCAATTCTAGATGATCTTAAAGACTTAGGATTCAAATATTCTACAGTTGCTGGAATTACTGTTGCTCTATCAGACGTTTCAACAACAGCTGATAAGGAAGAACAAGTTGAAGCAGGTAAGGCTAAGGCTGCTGAGCTTGCGACATTACACAAACGTGGTGCCTTAACAACACGTGAGTGGGAACGTCACTTAACAGGTCTATGGGATGGAATTAAGGATGAAATCGGAGCACGTCTTGTTGCGGATCTTCCACGTTCTAACCCAATTAACATGATGGTCCTCTCTGGAGCACGTGGTAACGTTGGACAGTTAACACAGTTATCAGGGATGCGTGGATTGATGGCAAAACCAACACAATCTTCACGTTCTGATAAACAAGCTCTTTCTATTATTGAAGTACCAATTTATTCTTCTTTCATGGAAGGACTTAACGTTTCTGAATTCTTCTTATCAACACACGGGGTTCGTAAAGGTCTTACCGATACTGCCTTGAAAACAGCAGAGTCTGGATATCTAACACGTCGTTTAGTTGACGTTGCTCAAGATGTTATTATCACAGAAGAAGATTGTGGTACAGACAATGCATACATGGTTGAAGCACTTGTTGATCGTAAAGAAAATACAATTATTGAAGACTTCGGTGAACGTATCGTTGGCCGCTTCAGTAATGAACGTGTTACAGATCCAAATACTGGAGAAGTTATCGTTGATGTTAATGAATTCTTAAATGAACAAATTGTTGCGAAAATTGTAGCAGCGGGTATTGAATCAATCGGTATTCGTAACACATTCACATGTGAAGCAACATATGGTGTCTGTAAGAAATGTTACGGACGTAACATGGCAACAGGTAAAATTGTTGAAGTTGGAGAATCAGTGGGAATTATGGCTGCCCAATCTATTGGGGAACCAGGTACACAGTTAACGATGCGTACCTTCCATGCTGGGGGAGTTGCCGGAGGATCAGACATTACTCAAGGGCTTCCACGTGTTGAAGAATTATTTGAAGCACGTATTCCAAAATCAAGTGCCGTCTTATCAAGAATTGATGGTGTCATTGAATCAATCGAAATTAATCCACGTGGTGGACAAATTGTTACGATTGCCAATGAAACAGAAACAATTGAACATAAGATTGGGGTTACACAATCAATTCGTGCATGGTGGGAAGTTGGAGAACAAGTTACTGCCGGTGATAAATTAACCGAAGGTCAAGTTTCACCAAAAGAATTGCTTGAAATTTCAAGTGTTGAAGATGTTCAAAAATATATTCTAAAAGAAGTTCAAAAAGTATATGGATCACAAGGTATCGGAGTTAACGATAAACATATTGAAGTTATCGTTTCACAAATGTTACGTAAGGTAGCAATTATCGATCCCGGAGATACAGGCCTCAGTGCTGGTGTTCAATTAAGCTTGCCAAGAATTACGGAAATTAACCAAGACTTATTATTAAGTGGTAAAGTTCCAGCAACGTTTAAACCAACATTATTAGGTATTACGAAAGCTTCTGTTGAAACCGATTCATTCCTATCCGCTGCATCATTCCAAGAAACAACAAGAGTTCTTACAGATGCTGCAGTCGCTGGTAAAGTGGACAACTTACTTGGATTAAAAGAAAATGTTATCCTTGGTAAGATGATTCCTGCTGGTACAGGTGCGAAGGCAGATCGTGTTACAACAAATCAAATTAACGAATTGGCTGCGAAATTACGCGAAGAAAGAATTCAACATAACTTTGTTGAAGAAAATCTCGAAGAATTACCAGCTGAAATGTTACAAGTTAAATAATAGGTAGTGCTAAGATCATAAAGTCTTAGCACTTTCTTTATTCCAGATTACTGTTGATAAAAGAAGAATAGGAATCTATTAAATGGAAGAGATGAATGCGTAATGAACGGACGTTTGAATTGTTCATTATTTGTTCATTATTTGAATATTTTTAGTTGACAATCACGCTTGGATGTTATATTATATTTAAGCTGTGTTACTTGTGGTTATTTCCACGGAAACACAATTGAAATAGATATACGGCACACCCGGAGGTGTGTACGAAAGGAGGAAACATGCCAACAATTAATCAGTTAGTTCGTAATGGTAGAGAATCAAAAGAATACAAATCAAAATCACCGGCTTTAGGTAGAGGTGTAAATACTTTACAACGTAAAAATACAAAGTATAATTCACCACAAAAACGTGGAGTTTGTACTCGTGTAGGAACGATGACGCCAAGAAAGCCGAACTCAGCTTTACGTAAGTATGCAAGAGTTAGATTAAGTAACGATATGGAAGTTACAGCTTACATTCCAGGAATCGGACACAACTTACAAGAGCATAGTGTTGTCTTAATTCGTGGTGGACGCGTAAAAGACTTAGCTGGAGTACGTTACCACATTGTTCGCGGTACTTTAGATGCTGCGGGTGTTGAAGGTAGAAAACAAAGCCGTTCATTATACGGAACGAAAAAACCAAAAGAATAGAAATCAATTATGAAAGGAGAATTTAGAGATGGCAAGAAAAGGATATATCGTTAAACGCGACGTATTAGTCGATCCGATTTACAATTCTAAATTAGTGACTCGTTTAATCAACAAAATCATGATTGATGGTAAACGTGGTCTCGCTTCATCAATCTTATATAACGCATTTGATATTGTTGAAGAAAAAACAGGACGTCAACCTATGGAAGTATTTGAGGAAGCATTAGACAATGTTATGCCTATGTTAGAACTTAAATCAAGAAGAGTTGGTGGATCTAATTTATCAATCCCAATCGAAGTATCTGAAGAAAGAAGATTAACTTTAGGACTTAGATGGATCGTTAACTACGCTCGTTTAAGAAACGAACACAGTATGGAAGAACGTTTAGCTTCAGAAATTATTGATGCAGCTAACGGAAGCGGAAGTTCAGTTAAAAAACGTGAAGATATTCATAAAATGGCTGAAGCAAACCGTGCATTTGCACATTACAGATGGTAAGAGTCTAACCCAAGAAAGGAGTGTTGAATATGGCGAGAAAATCCCCTATTGAAAAAACAAGAAATATTGGTATTATGGCGCACATTGACGCCGGTAAAACTACGACAACAGAACGTATTTTATACTATACTGGTAGAACTCACAAAATTGGAGAGACCCATGATGGTACTGCAACAATGGACTGGATGGAGCAAGAACAAGAACGTGGAATCACGATCGCGTCTGCTGCAACAACTGCGGAATGGAAAGATCATACGATTAACATCATTGATACTCCAGGTCACGTTGACTTCACAGTTGAAGTTGAGAGATCACTTCGTGTCTTAGATGGTGCGGTTACTGTACTTGATGCAAAATCAGGTGTTGAACCACAAACAGAAACAGTATGGCGTCAAGCTACAACATATGGTGTACCACGTGTTGTCTTCGTCAATAAAATGGATGCTACTGGAGCTGACTTCTACATGGCTGTTGATACAATCTTCAACCGTTTAGCAGCAAAAGCAAATCCAATCCAATTACCAATCGGTGTTGAAGATCAATTCACTGGTCTTATCGATTTAATTGAAAGAAAAGTATACACTTTCTCAGATGATGTTGCGAAACATGATGAAGAGAGCTTTGATATACCTGCAGATATGGTTGATAAGGTTGAAGAATACCGCGAATCACTCATTGAAGCGGTCGCAGAATACGATGAAGAATTAATGATGAAAGTGCTTGAAGGTGAAGAACCAACAATTGAAGAACTTAAAAACGCAATCAGACTTGGAGTTATTTCAGGTGAATTCTTCCCAGTTATGTGTGGAGCTGCATACAAAAACAAAGGTGTCGTTCAAATGATCGATGCAGTTGTGGAATACCTACCATCACCATTAGATGTTGATGGAATTATTGG
>JAAZDN010000105.1 GCA_012512805.1 Erysipelothrix sp.
ATATTTTCTCAACACTTGAAGAATTGGATTGTGAGTTCGGTAAATATGTTGAGTGGTTTAATTCCAAGAGGCTTCATGCAGCATTGGAGTATAAAACACCATTAGAATACAAGCAACATTCTATTATTAATTTGTCTATATAAGTGTTGCCATTCCAGACTGGCTCCATACTGTAGTCTGCCAGTATCCGGCAAATTTTTATACAGTCGTTCTATTAATTTGTTAATGTGTTCATCTTGTCGCGATGTTACAAGCTCTCTACTTAAATCTTTCAGAATCGTTTTGTCACTCTGAAGATCTTGCATATGATTTTTAAAAACATAATCTGTTCCGAGAATGAGGCGTTCACGTTGCTTCATCTCTGTCAGAACATACCGCTTGTACTGCTTAAGTTCTTCAAGTGAAAAAGTACCCTTTGCTCGAGTCGCAGTTTTTTCAAGAAATGCGACATGAACGTGTGGATGGTTTTTGTTGTTATGATAGTTCATCCACCAAACCATGTTATGCGGGTCAAGTCCAACATATTTAAAAAACCGAATCAAACTGTTCTTTGTAATCTGAGCATAGTCCTCATCTTTAAAAAGTCCATATTGAGAAGCACTTGCGTAATCCTTGTAGGATTGAATAGGCAACCACGCATACTTCCCTTTATTCTGGAAAATTGATGCGACGAAGTTTCGAAATTCTTTCATCTCTTTTTTTGAGGATTTCCATCCTTCATTTGTAAATGTTCGTGTAGCTCCTTCACGTTCATTTGTATATTTATAGTATCCACCCGGCATTCCATCGATGACGATATTATCTTTTGTATTTGCATCATCACGACTCGTATATTTTGAATATCCTAAAAGTGACTCTGCAGATACATTCCCTCGATTCCCTTTTGGGTCTAGAGATTTAGGGAAGGCACTACCATTTGTAATGTAGGCCATCATGTTAACTAATCTTGGTGAACTCATATTTCTCATCCTTTCGCTCTAACACTGTGTAGTTGCAAAAGAAAATCACTGATGCAACTTGCTCAGTGATTCTCTTCAGCGACTTACTTAATTTTCTTGAGAACCGCTTGATCCACTTCTTTAAAAATAACTGAGTTATCTTCAAGAACTTGGTCAAGATTACTTTCTGCGCCATCACGAATTTGTTGCGCACTGAATCCGTTAAGCTGCAGAAGAACGCCAAGCATTTCTTTGTTAATATCGCCCTTCAACATCAGCGCGTTAAATACCTGCGCCATTTTTTCAACAAAGTGATTGAGCTTTAAATCAATTTTTAGTGATAGCTCATCGGCCATTTGTGGGATTACAAAACTCATAACATCTTCACCAAAGACCTGGGCATGATAATGTTCAATTGCAGCTTCAATTACATGACGTTCGTTGAGTTCAAGGTTTGCTTCCTTAAACTCAGGTAGTGAAATCTGGTAGGCAACTGTTTTCTCTAACATATCGGTATACCTCTTTTGCAATCTAAACCCCTTAAAATTTCTCTCATTTTGACTCATTTTTAACATCCTTTCGTTGTTTAACACTTCTTTTGTTTTTGTTTAACACGCTTTATGCTCTTAAAAGTGGGCATTGCCCACTTGTTCTCATTGATTGTTAAACACACCTGTCTAACAATCCCTTATGCTCGTACCTAAATACCAGTAAATTGCAACAAAAAAGGCAGTCAATTTGACCACCTTTAATTGCTCTATTCTACTGAGCAAACTTGCTCACATCCAAAAAATATTTACATATTCGCCTTTTGTCTGACTTGATCAACAATCTCTCGCGCGTCCACGGGGTTCAGAAACGACTTATTGTAACAATTTATTTCCCAGTTCAATTTAGGGTAAATTCCATTAATATACCAGTCTTCAATATTAGGGGCCATAAATGCTCTCAATCCATTTATACCTCGTGAACCGTCAGTTTCATTTGCAATTATTGCATGAAGTATTGCATGTTCAATTAAGTCACAATAAACTAAATGTTCTTTTTTTTGATACTCAAACGGAACTTTTTGAAACCTAATATAATCTGCATCCGCCATCTTCTCATATTTATTTTCGTAAATGTGATGACAGTAAAGACCATCCGAAGTCCTAGAAGTTTTACCTCTGCCAATATTATTTATTTCACCATTAAAGAAACGTTCATAAGACTTTTCCTTAAAATAGTCGTCTTCTGCCACTCCGTACGTATCAAGTAAGTGAGCAACAATTTCATCATAACTCATATCTAGCAAGCTAGAATAATAACCAAGTTTTTCCATTTTACACCATCCTTACACTCATCATATCTC
>JAAZDN010000106.1 GCA_012512805.1 Erysipelothrix sp.
ATGTCGAGTGGAAAGTTGATCAGTATTAATGTTGAACATGATATAGACAAACTGATCGCAAGTTTACTTAACTACAACACAAAGGAGGTTGTAGTACAAAAAGATCTTGATCAACACCTTAAGCGTCGTCTTCAATTTTTAAATGAGATGACAATATCAGAAGTAGAGACTGTTGAAATTCTAAATGAGAGTACACCACTGTATAGCCATATAGACAATCAATTTAATGTTGAAGCCATTCAACTTTTACTCAGTTATTTACATACAACACAAATGAAGGCTCTCTATCACTTACGCCCCGTACAACTTATCAGTAATGATGGATATTTAAAACTTGACTACAATGCACTTTCTAACTTAGAGCTCTTAGAAACACTTCAAAGTAAACAAGTGAAACACTCCTTACTTGGATTTTTAGATCACGCACAAACGAGTATGGGAAAACGTGAACTACGCCAAAATATTAGCCGACCACTCATAAATAAAAATGATATTTTAAAACGCCAAGCTCAAATTACCTTATTAAAAAATGATTACCTACTCTTTGATGATTTAAAATCAAACCTTAAACAGATCTTTGACTTAGAACGCATCAATGCCAAAATTGGCTATGGTAATGTGACACCACTTGATCTTTTACGTTTGAAACAGTCCTTAGCACACATTCCACAAGTCATCAATCTGTTAGTGTCACATCCGGAGTTTGCCTATTTATCACAGGTGAATGATTTGTCTGAACTGCACAGTTTACTGGATAGTGCCATTGATGAAGAAGCAAAGGTTAATGTTCGTGATGGAGACATTTTTAAAGATGGCTACAATCAACAGCTTGATCATGCCCGCTCTATTCAAAAAAATGGTCAAACATGGATCTTAGAACTTGAAGCTGAAGAACGCCGTCGTACAGATATTTCAAATCTTAAGATTGGATACAATCGTGTCTTTGGCTACTTTATAGAAGTGAGTAAGGGCAATGTCTCAAAGATTAAAGATGAGTACGGCTATATTCGTAAACAAACCTTAACAAACTCAGAACGCTATGTTACTGAAACCTTAAGCAATAAGGCCGAAGAAATCCTAAATGCCGATGAAGTGGCGAAGGAATTAGAATATAATCTATTCATTGAACTGTGCCAACTGTTACAAAAGTCTTCAGTAACGCTCTTAGAACTATCTGAGCATATTGGAGTCATTGACTTTATCTTTGCACTGGCGACGACTGCGAAACAACCGGGTTATACACTTCCTATCATCGCGGAGGATCGTACCTTTATCATTGAAGAAGGACGTCATCCCATTCTAGAAAAAATCATGAAAAATGAGTCTTATGTGTCCAATCATTTAAACATGCACGATGAAGATGTATGGATTATTACCGGTCCGAATATGGGGGGTAAATCAACCTTTATGCGCCAGTCAGCACTCATTGTGATCATGAGTCAAATGGGATCGTATGTCCCGGCATCTAAGGCAGTCATTCCTATCTTTGATCAGATCTTTACACGTATTGGTGCAAGTGATGATATTTTAAGTGGCAAGTCAACCTTTATGGTTGAGATGGCTGAGGCAAATGATGCCCTATCACATGCTACTTCAAACTCACTCATTATCTTTGATGAGATTGGACGTGGAACATCAACCTATGATGGAATGTCTTTAGCAAAAGCAATGATTGAATACATTGCAACGAACATTAAAGCCAAGACACTGTTCTCAACCCACTATCACGAACTTGTATCATTAGCCGATCATTTTGAGAATGTATCCAACTATCACTTACGTGTGGATGAAGCCGAAGATGAGATTATTTTAAAATATGAGGTCATAGCGGGAATTTCAAATAAATCGTATGGAATTAATGTAGCGAAACTTGCGGGACTTCCCGATGTCATCATTAAACGCGCTGATCATATCTTAGAACATTTAGAAACAGAAGGTATTGAACAGAGTGGCCACGATATTATTTACCGTGAAGTTGAAATAATACCAAAGAAACTCAGTAAACTTTTAGATACCTTAAACGATCTTGATGTGAATACACTGACGCCACTCATGGCACTCCAAGTATTGGATGATCTTAAGAAGTTGAGCGATAAGGAGTAATTATGCAAACGATTGTGAAATTAGATAAGCACTTAATGAACATGATTGCGGCCGGAGAAGTTGTGGAACGACCTGCAGGTATTGTCAAAGAGTTGGTTGAAAATGCACTCGATGCTAAGGCCGATGTCATTGAAGTCGTCTTTAAAAACGGGGGTATTGATTACTTAAGTGTGAGTGATAATGGTTTTGGAATGAGTCGCATCGATGCTCGCCTTGCCTTTGAACACCATGCAACGAGTAAACTAAAGCAAGAATCTGATCTATGGGCCATTGGAACAATGGGTTTTCGTGGTGAAGCACTTCCGTCCATTGCCTCTGTAGCAAAGGTTGAACTCATTACAAACAATAAACAAGAATCCTCATCAATTAAAATTCACTATGGCGAACTTATGAGTGATCAAAGTGTTGCGAGCAATGTCGGAACAAAGGTCATCGTGGAAGGATTGTTCCATAAAACACCGGCCCGACTTAAGGCGTTTAAATCTGTGAACTATGAACGTGCCATCATTGTCTCTACGATGGAGAAGTTTGCCCTAGCCTATCCAAACATTAGCTTTATTGTTAAGGATGATGATAAGATCATCCTCCATACATCAGGACAAGATGACTTAAAAGAAATAATGTATCATTTGTACGGTCGAAATGTAGCTGCGAAGACGATCCTCTTTGAAGAACAAAACAGTGATTTTAAGATATCAGGAGCACTCGTCTTACCGGATGAAACACGGGCGAATCGTTCTCACATTCAAGTTTTTGTGAACCAACGCATGATTCGATCATCAAAACTAAGTAATGATGTCATCGAAGCCTACCGTCATCTGATGTTTAAAGAACGCTATCCGATTGTTGTGTTAAAAATAGAACTGGATACACAACTCGTGGATGTAAATGTGCATCCAAGCAAGTGGGAAGTTCGTATTGCGAAAGAAAAGAATTTAAGTGAACTCATTCAAGCAGGACTTCGTAATGTTTTAATGAAGCATTTAGAAGCGAAGAATATTCAAAAAACAAGCAGCGTTGAAGCTGTTTTGCTTCAGCATAAAATGGATTTCTACAGCCGTAGTGAACCCATTGAACAAGTTATAGAAACAGAACATAGAACAGCTGATATACATCAAAGTGTCTTTACTCCAACAAGTGTTCTACCCGTCCAACCACTCATTAGTGATGACAAAGATGATGATGCAGCATTTGTGAGTGATACATATCAGAGTAGAGTGCAGGATGTTGATCCAGTTCAGACTCGTGAATTGGATCAACTACAGGTCATTGGACAATTACACGGTAAGTATATTTTGGCAGAGACACCAGATGCTCTGTATGTTATTGATCAACACGCCGCTGAAGAGCGTACAAATTTTGAGAAGATTAGAAAACAATTAGATGAAAATATCGTTGAAAGCACACCCTTATTAATGCCGGTTATGGTTGATTTTAAAGTGGGGGATCAGCATGTTGTTGATACACTTATTTCTGTCTTAGAGCCGATGGGATTTAGTATTGAACTATTCTCAGAGCAAAGTCTTGTGGTACGTGAAATTCCACTATGGATGATCAATGATGATCTTGAAGCGTTTATGATTGATGTTATTGAACTTTTAAAGAGCGATAAACAGGTCAATTTGCAAACTTTACGCTATGATGTCATTGCGAATAAGGCTTGTAAGGCTTCGATTAAATTTAATCAGAAGCTATCATTGGATGTGATGCAACAGGTTGTTACAAATTTAAGTAAAACGAAGGAACCGTATCATTGTCCACATGGGCGCCCAACCTTAATTAAATTAAGTGAAGCGCAATTGATTAAGGAGTTTATGCGATGAAAGTACTAGTAGTAGTGGGTCCAACGGGTGTGGGTAAGAGTGATTTAGGTATTGCTTTAGCCCAAAAATATAATGGTGAAATTATATCCGGAGACTCCATCCAAATTTATAAACAACTGGACATTGGATCAGCCAAAGTATCAAAGGCTGAGCAAAAACTGGTGGTCCATCATTTAGTGGATGAATATCCCTTGAGTGATCCTTTTGATGTGACGATGTTTCAAAGTCAAGCACGAGCGCTCATCAGAGACATTACACAGCGTAAGAAGCTTCCAATTATTGTTGGGGGTACGGGACTATATATTTCAGCTGTTTTAAAAAACTACATTTTCCAAGAAGAGGTCTTTGATGAGGCCTTGGTCGCACGTTTACATGCGACATCAAATGAAGATTTATTTACGGAGCTTTTTGAAAAAGATCCGATTGCCACTAAAAAGATTCATGTGAACAATCGTCCACGTTTAATCAGAGCCTTGCTTATCGCCCTTACGACAAATACACTTCGTAGTGAACTTGAGGCGAAACAAGACAATCGTTTATTGTATGATACCTTCTTAGTGAGTCTCACAATGGAGCGTCAGGCCCTATATGCACGTATTAATGAGCGAGTACTTCAAATGATTGATGATGGACTTGAAGCTGAAGTAAGAACCATTTTAAAGGATTATCCTGATGCCTTTAAACTACGTGGAATGAGTGGAATTGGCTATAAAGAGTGGGAACCTTACTTTAAAACGGACAGTGACTATAGTCTTGATCAGGTCATAGACCGTATTCAAAAGCACTCTCGAAACTATGCGAAACGTCAATTTACCTGGTTCAATAATCAGTTTGAAACATACGTTGTGGATATTGAAAAAGAACATTACCAAGAGAAACTTGAGGCTGATATTAGCGCTTGGTTAGAACATGAAGGAATGCATGTTTGAACGCGTAAAATTATTATTAAGTGATGAGGGTTATGATGTTTTAAGTAAGAGTACAGTTTTAGTTATTGGTGTCGGTGGTGTTGGAAGTATTGCGGTTGAAGCGCTGGCACGCTCAGGAATAGGCAAGGTAATTATTGTTGATCATGATACGATTGCCTTGAGTAATTTAAACCGACAAGTTCAAACTAAGCATTCAAATGTTGGACAATCAAAGTGTGTTGCGATGGTAGAACACATTAAAGCAATCCATCCTGATTTAAATATTGAAGCCCATGATCAGTTCTTTGATGAAGCGTGTGAGTATTTACTTGATGATGTCGACTTTGTTATTGATGCCATTGATACAATTTCAAGTAAGTTTTTAATCATGCAAATGTGCGCAAAGAAAAAGATGCCTTTAGTAACGTGCTTAGGCATGGGTAATCGTGTCGATCCAACGAAAATATCTGTGACGACACTCGATAAAACAACCTATGATCCGGTTGCGAAACTACTGCGTAAAAAGGCAAGACGTGCTCATTTGAATACACGTAAGTTTAAGGTTGTGTACTCATCTGAACAGCCAATAAAACAAAAAGTGATTTTAAATGAGAAGGGATCCACGCGTAAACAACAGATGCCGCCAGCGAGTATGTTTATCGTACCACCGACTGCTGGACTGACCTGTGCATATTACTGTATTGATACACTCTTAAAGAATAATGCTATACTATAGGCATAAAGGAGAAGGTACACATGAGCTATAAACATTTAGAAGAACATGATTTAAAGGCCATTGAAAAAAGCCTTTTGACACCAAAACAATTACAAGATCTTGTGAACTTATACAAACTCTTTGGAGATTCAACACGTTTAAATATTTTACTTGCTCTGATGAATCGTGAACTGTGTGTCCATGATATTAGTGAGGTTGTGAATGTATCGCAATCGGCAGTATCACATCAGCTTCGTAATCTCCGTGAAGCCAAGCTTGTGAAATCAAGACGATCAGGTAAAGAAGTGATCTACTCACTTGATGATCATCATATTGAAGAAATATTTAAGATTGGACTAACCCATATCTTAGAAGAAGATGAAAAGTGAAGGACCCTAGTAGGGTCTTTTTAATATTTAAATGACGAATTGACGTAAGTATTTATATGCGAGAATTACCGATTTATCAATATCAGCTCCCATGATTTCGTCATTTGTGCCTTTGCTAATATCTTTGGATTCTACCTATTACCAGTAATCTATTGGATTGTCTTTGCACTCCTCTTAAATTTCATATCGAATAAAACAAAATTTGGTCGTCATGTTTATGAAATCGGATCAAATGAACGTGCAGCGAAGTTATCAGGAATTAATGTAAACTCAGTCCGTACTAAGGTATACATTCTCATCGGATTCTTAGTTGGTGTTGCAGCCATTATGCAAGTAGCACGTATTGGAGCAATGGACTTTGCGAATGCAGGTAGTGGATATGAAATGGATG
>JAAZDN010000107.1 GCA_012512805.1 Erysipelothrix sp.
ACTTTGATGTTATGGATGGACATTTTGTTCCAAACATTTCATACGGTCCAATTATTTTAGATAATATTAAAAAGGTCAGTCCTTTATTTATGGACGTCCATTTGATGGTTGAGAAACCAAAGCAGTTTGCAGATTGGTTTATAGCATCTGGTGCTGATTTGATTACCTTCCATATCGAAGCTGTAGCTGATATTGATGAAGCAAAAGCACTAATTCAACATATTAAAGCACAAGATGTTCAAGTTGGAATCTCAGTAAAACCAAATACAGATGTTCAAGCAATTGAAGCACTCTTAAATGGACTTGATCTTGTCCTAGTCATGTCGGTTGAGCCAGGTTTTGGCGGACAGGTCTTTATGGAAGATATGTTGAAAAAGGTTGAACAGTTAAAAGCACTGCGTACACAACATGATTATACATATGTCATTGAAATTGATGGGGGTATTAATGATGTGACGGCGAAAAAGGCTGTAGAAGCAGGTGTTGATGTTCTCGTTGCGGGATCGTATGTCTTTGGCGATGATATCAAAGGAAAAATTGATTCACTCAAATGATCATTAAAATTATTTTGCCACATACTTTTAAGGTGGACACTACAGCAGACTATCTCATCGGTGTTGATTACGGTGCCTTTCAATGTGCTCAACATAAGATCATGATGGATGTTGCGATTGGTGATTTTGATTCAGTGAGTGATGATGAATTAGAAATCATTAAGCAGTACTCCAAAGAAGTCATCCAGCTCAATGTTGATAAAAATGAAACAGATAGTGAAGCCGCAATTATCCATGCAAAAAAGTTTAATCCATCAGATATTATGATGATCGGTGATTTAGGATCGCGACTTGATCATCTGCTTACAAATATCAAGCTTGTATCTAAGTATGATGTACGTTATCAATCAAAGGATAATCTTATTACCAGCTACAATCCAGGCGACTATGAGCTTAAAAATGAACAAAGCATTATTTCAATCATTACTGTAAGTGACGCAATTATCTCCTTGTCTGGTACAGCATATACCTTAGAACAACAAGCGGTGTCAGTGTCTGATAATTATTTGACATCAAATAAAATTACTGAAGATGTGGCAACATTAATTGTACATCAGGGTAAGATCTTACTTGTAAGTAGTAGTGCCGAATAAATAAAAAAGATCAAATCATCAGATTTGATCTTTTAAACATAAAAAAACACTTATTAAAAAGTGTTTTGCTCAACTTTATCGCTTATTATGCTCTACCTTGTGCTTTTAAAGCTTTAAGTTCGCGGGCAGATATACGGACTTTAGTTGGTTTGCCATCAACCATAATAGTTGCGTTTTGAGTATTAATGTTCCAACGACGTCTTGTAGCACGTAGTGAATGTGAACGCTTATTCCCAAATAAAGGCTTTCTTGTAGTGTTTTGTGTATTATTAGCCATACCGTAAACCCCCTTTCTCAAAGACTGCTTGAATATAATATCATATAAATTTGGATATTGCAACAATCTATGCCTGAAAAGGTGATAATTTATGAATAAGATTATTTTATGATAATGATAAAAATATTTTTGTCATAGAACACTTAAAGTGATATCTTTTTTGATGATTATGTTAAACTATATAGTAGTTAAGAGTTTAATTTGTCAACATATTGTAGTATACTAATAATTAAGAGAATATAGGAGGTATGTGTGTGATTCAAAAAGAAATTTATGCAAGTATTGAGTTTATTGAGCAAGAAATACGCTTCATTTTAGGAGAATTTCATAATAGCCGCCTAAACATATTAAATGTTGAAACACGATCTACAGATGCAATTAAAAATGATGTCATTATTAATGCACCAGAGCTAGTACGTGATATTCAAAGCTTACTTGCAGTTGTTAATGAAAAAATGGGAGTCAGTGTTTTAAAGGTTATTGTTGTCTTACCAAGTCGTTTTATGACACTAAACTTTAAACGTTTTACCATTAACTTTAAAGATCAAAAGATCAGTAATCAATTTATTTATGATACGGTCATTGATGCTGCAGAGCAAGAGTTAAACAATAATCAACTCTTAGTAAACATGATGGCATATAAATACTTTATCGATGGTGTTGCGAAACATCGTTTAAACCTTGATAAGAATATTAATAGCTTGGCAGTGGATACGAATTTATTCATTGGTGAACAAGAGAATATTTATGAATATTTGAACGTTGTTGAAAAAGCGGGTTCACAGATTTTAGACATTACCTTTGATAGTGTTGCTGAGGCCTGTGAAATGGCGGCCTTTGAAGCATCGCAAATTAAGAATGTCATTGTAATTCGCTATGAGGCACATCAAATATCGTTGTCACTTATCTCTGAAGGACGTCTTATTAGTTGGACAGCCTTAGATATGGGATATGGTGCCATTGTCGAGAAACTTCAAGTTGATCATAATTTGGCCTATCAAAATGCTGAGAAACTTGTATTAAACAATAACTATCTGAACAATTCAGTTCATGAGAGCATGCCAATCTTTATCTACTCTGATGGAAGTGAAACGTATTCCATTGAAAATAAATATGTAGAAGATGTCGCTTTAGAAGTAATAATGAAGCAATTTAGTGAAGTTTATGACATGATAGACCCACTGTTAATGAGTAAAGAGACCGATGTCTACCTTACAGGTAAGGGTGCCGGTATCATTAATTTAGAAACAGTCTTATCCAATGTATTAAAAACGAGAGTGCGTCGCTATTTACCAGAAATTATTGGTGGACGCGATAGTAGTTATGTTGCCTTACTTGGATCACTCTATCATTTTAGAGATATTCACACTGATAAAGATGGAATCAATATTGAAAGTTGTTTAAATCGAAACATTGAACAACCTGAAATTCGTAAATCGATCCGTAATGAATCGGAAGATTCAATGGCAAATAAATTCAAAGAATTATTTAAAAAGAACCAGTAGGAGGAAGTATTAATGTCAAATTTAGATTACAGTAGTCAAGTTGCAAAAATTAAAGTATTTGGTGTCGGTGGAGCAGGGACAAACGCTGTTAACCGCATGGTTGAAGAAGGATTACAGGGCGTTGATTTCTACGTAGCAAACACAGACCTTCAAAGTTTAACGACATCACCTATTGAAAATAAAATCCAATTAGGTCAAGCACTCACAAATGGTCGTGGAGCTGGACATAATCCTGAAGTCGGTTTTAAAGCTGCACAGGAAAATGAAGATGAAATTAGAGAATTAATGAAAGATACAGATATGGTCTTTATTACTGCTGGTATGGGTGGGGGAACCGGAACAGGTGCTGCACCAATCTTTGCGAAAATCGCAAAAGAAGTAGGAGCCTTAACCGTTGCGATCGTTACTACACCATTCTCATTTGAAGGTAAGAAAACATTAAGTTTTGCAAATGAAGGACTTGCGAAATTAAGAGAACACGTTGATTCTATTATCATCGTTTCAAACAACCAATTACTCCAAGTTATTGGCCATTTACCAATTTCTGATTCCTTTAAAGAAGCAGACAATGTACTTCGTCAAGGAGTTCAAACCATTACTGACTTAACAGCAATCCCAGCAACCATTAACATTGACTTTGCAGACGTTAAATCAACAATGCAAAACCAAGGAAATGCCTTAATTGGTATCGGACTTGCAACAGGAGAAGACAAGGCCCTTGAAGCTGCAAAACAAGCAATTCAATCACCACTACTTGAAGCAAAAATTGATGGTGCAAAAAATGCCATCGTTAACGTAACAGGTGGAATGAGTATGTCACTCTTTGAAGCTGATACAGCGGTAAACTTTATTACTGAAGCAGCGGGTGGAGACATTGATATTATCTTCGGTGTCGCAATGAATGAATCATTGGATGATGCAATTATTGTTACCGTCATCGCAACTGGATTTGATACACCAGATGCACCAGTTCAAACAGAATTAACATTAAAACCACAACCAACTAAAATTGTAAAAAATGATACAGCAGTTGAAATTGAAGTTGAAGACTTAGAAGATAATGAGATCCCTTCATTTATTAGATCTCGTGGACGTTGATGAAACAGTTTAAAGAAATACTAAGAAAACTATTAATGCTCATTGCCATCTGTGCAATCATATTTAGTAGTTACCAACTGTATCTTATTTATAAACAAACCAATGAAGCAGATGTTGTGGACAATAAAATAGAAGAAATTATTGGTAAGGATGAAAGTGAAGATAAGAGCGTTAAATATTTAACCGAAAAGTCATATGCAGAACTTGCTGCAATAAATGCTGATTTGGTTGGATATTTATACTATCCAAGCTTAGACATTCATGAAGTTGTAACACAATCACATGATAATGCCTACTACTTAGATCGTTCATTTTATAAGGACTCGATGGTCTATGGTACCGTCTTTATGTCCTATGATCAGACGAAGGAAAGTCAAAATCAAACACTCTATGGTCACTGGATTCAAAATTCAACAAAGAAATTTTCAAACCTTCATCAATTACGCAATCAAGAAAATTATGAAGCAAGCAAAACCTTCTTTTATGCAGATGATGAATATGTATATGAGTATGAAGTAGTCTATGTCATCTATCATGAAACGTATGAGGATGATCGAAATGTTCCGTATTGGCAAGGTGATTTCACTGATGCACAATTTGAACAATTCGTTGAAAATGCAGAGCATCAACGCCTCTACGATACACAAACAACGATAGAACGTAATGATCGCTTAATGTCACTTCAAACATGTATTACGTATAATAGTGAAGAACGTCTCGTTATTATAGGTAAAGAAGTAGCACGTACACCTTTAGAAGCAGAATAAATAGTAGCTCAATCGTAATGGTTGAGCTTTACTTTTAGACAAGAATGAGAAACAATACAATTTAATTTAATAAACTAGGAAAATAAGAATAAGGTTTAAAAATATGAAAAATAATAAAAACTACGGTCTCTTTACAACAATTTCTATGATAATTGGTATTGTTATTGGATCAGGAATTATTTTTAAAACAGCGAATGTACTAAGAGCTACACAAGGAAATGTCCTACTTGGAGTAATGGTTTTTATCGTGGCATCATTTTCGATTATATTTGGTAGTTTAACACTGAGTCAATTAGCGCTAAGAACTGAAGAGCATGGTGGCGTTATAAGTTATGTTAAAGCATCATATGGTAAAAAAGCTTCCGGCGTATTTGGATGGTTTATATCCCTTATTTATATGCCAACAATAACAGCAGTACTCGCTTGGGTATCTGCAGTCTACTTACTCATGTTTTTAAATGTAAACACCACGCTAGAAGTACAAATTGTACTCTCAATACTTATTTTGATTCTACTATCATTATTAAATATATTATCAGCCAAAGCATCCGGTTACTTTCAAAACGTTACAACCGCAATAAAGTTAGTTCCACTCATTATCATTGCGATCATCGGATTTTTCTATACATCAGAAAGTGGAATACTAACGCATACGATAACTTCAAGACCACTCAGTGGAAATGGGCTCATGTTTCTTACAGCAATTGGTCCAATTAGTTTTATTTTTGATGGGTGGACAATTGCGACAACGGTATCTGGTGAAATTAAAAATCCTAAAAAAACATTACCGATCGCACTAACCATTGCACCAATCATCATCTTAATTGTTTACGTTGCATATTTTATTGGAATCACGAGAATTATCAATCCAAGTGAAATAATGAGTTTAGGAAATGACTATATTTATGTAGCCTTTAATCGTCTTGTGGGCAATGTTGGATCTAAAATCGCTCTATTTATTCTTGTAATTTCAATGCTAGGAACAACAAATGGTTTAATACTTGGATCCAGTCGATCAATAAACTACTTAGCCAATGAAGATTTAATAATGAAGTCACATAAGATTAAAAGTTCAAGTGATAAAATACCAGTAAGAGGAATCATAGTCTCTAGTTTTATTGCCTTATGTTGGCTCATCATTCATTATGGTACACTTAAATTTAATCTATTAGATAACGCAGATATATCAGAAATATCGATCGCAATGATGTACTTACTCTTAATATGCTTATACGTTAAAGTTATACAGTTAAAAGTGCAACATGAAATAAAAGGATGCTTTAAAGGATATATTTTCCCATTTCTCGCAATCATAGGATCACTTATCATGTTTAGTGGGAGTTTACAAAATCAATACTTTATATTCTATTTTACGTTTTCAGTATTAATTTTATTGGCATCATACGTGTATGTACGTGAGAAATCATAATTAAGTTTTACATTTTACTTAAAGATAATTTCTAAAAATTAGCGTCAAATATTAAGGAAAACAGAAGAAAAGACACCTTTTTGGGGTATAGTAATGACATAAAGATTGACATACTATATATAGTATACGTGTATATAGTAAGTAAAAAGCATATGTTTAACTTAAATAAGAGTGGAAATGAATGCTTATGAAAAAACTACTAATGATCACAATTTTACTTTTAACACTGACTGGATGTACGGTTTCTGCACTTAATGGACATACTGTTGGATCAGAAGCTAACGTTGAAGCAAAACATGAAGAGGTAAACAAACCAACAGTATTGGATGCTGTGAGTTTTGTTTCCTTAACATTTGATCCATCCAATCCAGATCACGTTTATGAACAAGCAGAAATGATTGTTATTGCGAGCATTACTTCAATTGATGGTACTGATAACTTTGATGAAGAGACACAAAGTTATACAAGAGTATTTACCTATGGACAGGCAGCGGTGCATCCTGTTTTAAAAGGGGAGATTCCTGAATCCTTTGAATTTGAACGTATCGGTGGAGTCATTGAATTTGATAAGTATAAACTGAGTCAAACTGAAAAAACACAATCTTTACTCAGTCAAAATGATAACAATCCAGACTATGTAAATGAAAGATTTGATGGAGACATTGATATTGAAGTTAATAAGACCTATGTAATGTATCTGATTCAAGATGAAACCCGTTGTGCACACGCTGATTATTGTGTGATTGGATGTAGCGGTTAGTGATCTTAATACATTATCAACACTTGAAGCTTTAAATAATGATACGAACACTTGGGAGTCATTATCTGTAGTATTACCTAAACAAGGTTATTATAAATCTATTAAACTAAAACTCAGCCCGTGCTGAGTCTTTATGTGCATGCTTAAAAAAATATCGACATCCAGAAAGTGCTATAATAAGAACAGGTGATACGATGCGAAACCTTACAAGTTTTAGTGATAAACTGCTCATCAAGGCAGCAAGCTCATATGTTTACATGATTTCAAACAATCAACACTATAATAATGGAATCGAAACAGTCAAAGCACAGTTGGCTGTGGATTTTAATGGTCGCTATACACTGTATCATGCAGAACCACAGGCTTTTTATCGTGAAGAAACTTTGATTGATCTTCGCTATATGATCCTTTTAGATATACAAAGTCAAGAAGCTGCACTTATCTTTCAAGGTAGTGATCAAGATTATGCCAGCCTATTAAGTGGAACGGATACGGATTGGGCACATAATATGAGTTCTGCTGCACACTTAGAACTAAGTAATTATGATCGAGCCCTCAATGAATTTAAGTTTCTACAAGCAACACTCAACTATAAAATAACCGCAGTATCGGGCAATTCACTTGGAGGAGGCTATGCTCTTCATATTGGAAGTCACATTAAAAATCTTCGTGTACTTGGTGTTAATCCATCACCACCAGAGGTTTCTTCCTTATATCAAAACCTTGGCTTTAGTACGATACTACTAACAAACAAAGATCTATTATCACGCCTATTAAAGACGGATAGTTATCGAAGCCATTATGGTGATAAAGATAGTTTTCTTAAAATTTTTGGACTATCACCGATCGTTATTCATCGTAGTTTTCCTTACAGTAGTGCCGCCTTTATCCAGCTTAATCATGTTGGGGCACTGCTTAATGATAAACTTTTATTAATGGATCTGTATGAACAAAATAAAACGTATTATAATGCGAAAATAATTCAAAGTCCTCAAGGTCTGAACTTTTCAAAAACACTACTAAAACAACTTGTAAGCCAACTGAATCATCAAGACTATATGATATACAATGATACGATTATGAATGTCTTATTTCCAAGTACACAGAACCTCTTTGAATCATATGCTCGTATTGTGGACTTGAGTGAATATGTGGGGCTAGATATCATGAACGATAATTTATTGAATCAAAGAGGGAAAACATTCTACTGGCATCGCTATAAAATTTCAAATAAGACTATGTTTTTTAATCAATTAAAACATAAAGTTAACACTATTCAAGACTATCAAAATTATCTTATTGAAAATAGTCAATTGATGATAAATGATACGAAGGAAAATAGTGGTTTTGGCTACACTCGTCCATCCTTTTTTACAAAGGATTTAAAGGTGAATTTAAAGTTGGACTGGAAT
>JAAZDN010000007.1 GCA_012512805.1 Erysipelothrix sp.
CAAGTGAAATCACCGCAACATCAGTAGTTCCACCACCAATATCAAGAATTAAATTTCCTGATGGACGTGAAATATCTAAACCTGCACCAATTGCCGCAACCTTAGGTTCTTCCTCAATGTATACTTTTTTTGCACCTGCACGATATGCTGCATCACGAATCGCATTACGTTCTACCGACGTAATATTTGATGGACAACAAATCACGATTGTTGGGCGTGAGAATAATCCTTTTAAATTTAATTTACGAATAAAACTACTGAGTAACATTTCAGTCACTTCAAAGTCCGCAATGACTCCATCTTTTAAAGGACGAATTGCGAGAACCTGTCCTGGTGTACGACCTAACATTGCCTTTGCCTCACTACCGACTGCTAAAGAGCGACGTGTTTCAGCATCAATCGCTACGACTGATGGTTCTTCTAATACAATACCTTGATCTTTAACATAGATCAACATGTTGGCAGTACCTAAATCTATACCTACTAATTTTGAAAACATAAAAAACCTCCAATGATGTGTTTAATCATATTATATTATAACATATTTGTGTTATTGATTTCCTAATACTATGCGCTAAACATAACCACCAAAAAGAAATTGGTTGACAAATATGCGAGTGCTAGACTTAAGAGTAACTGTAACAATAGGGCGCGATGTTGATACGGTTTACGCAAAATTTTTGAATAATCCAAACCTTCAAGTGCCAGAAAACTTAAAACCATAAAAACCAAATATAAGAGCAGTGTCAGAAAACTATTCGGACTACTTAGTCCCAAAAATTCGATCCCCTGCATCACCTAAACCTGGTGTAATGTATCCAATTTCATTTAAGACTGGATCTTTAGCTGCGAGATAAATATCAACATCTGGATGTTTCGAAAGTACCGCATCAATTCCTTCTTGAACACCAACGATACATACAAGCTTAATGTGTTTTGCACCTTCACGTTTTAAAACATCAATTGCCATCACTGCCGATCCACCTGTCGCAAGCATAGGATCTAAGACCATAACGATTGCATCTGATAAATCAGGAACTTTTAAGAAGTATTCTACCGGTTGTAATGTTTCTTCATTACGATACATTCCAACGTGTCCTACCTTCGCTGTTGGAATTAAATCACGAATTCCATCAACCATACCTAATCCTGCTCTTAAGATTGGTGCTAAGACAATATCTTTTGTAATTTCAGAAGTTTGCATTGTTGCCATCGGCGTTTCAATGGTGACATCTTCTAATGGAAGATCACGAGTAATTTCATAAGCCATTAATCCTGCGACTTCATCTAAAACTTCATTAAAATCTTTTGTGCTTGTTTCTTTCTTTCTTAATGTCGTTAATTTATGTGTAATTAACGGGTGATTTAATACTGTTACCATTTCTTTCTCCTCCTAGATCATTGGAAACTTATCAGTTAATGCTTTAACTTTATTCGCTATTTCATTTAATACGTCTTCATTATCAATATTTTTTAAGGTTTCACTAATTAATTGTCCAACTAATGTGAATTCAGCTTCTTTAAATCCACGTGTGGTCATTGCTGGTGTACCTACACGAATACCACTTGTTTTCATCGGTGGTTGTTGATCATATGGAATCATGTTCTTATTACATGTAATGTGAACACGGTCCAAGATAACTTCAGCCTGATGTCCATTAACATTCACTGTATTTAAAACATCGACTAAGACAAGATGATTGTCTGTTCCACCCGCTACAATTCTAAAGCCCTCAGCCTCAAGTGATGCTGCGAGTGCCTTTGCATTGTTTACGACCTGTTGTTGATACTTTTTAAAGTCCGGCTGAAGCGCCTCATTAAAGCAAACCGCCTTAGCTGCAATAACATGCTCTAGTGGTCCCCCTTGAATACCCGGGAAGAGTGAACTGTCAATTTTTTTAGCATATTCTTTTTTACAAAGAATAATTCCACCACGTGGTCCGCGTAATGTTTTATGTGTTGTTGATGTGACAAAGTCAGCATATGCCACAGGATCTGGATGAAGTCCAGCAGCGATTGGTCCCGCAATATGGGCCATATCAACCATTAAATATGCTCCCACTGCATCCGCAATTTCTCTAAACTTCTTAAAGTCGATAAAGCGTGAATAAGCACTTGCTCCCGCTACAATCATCTTTGGTTTAACCTTTTTCGCAATGTCCATAACGTTATCATAATCAATCATTTCCGTTGCGGGATCAACACTATAACTTTCAAAGTTAAACAGTTTTCCTGAGAAGTTTAACTTATGTCCATGTGTTAAATGGCCACCGGCACTCAAGTCCATCCCAAGTACTGTATCTTGGTGATCCAACATTGCCATATACACAGCCATGTTTGCTTGTGAGCCTGAGTGTGGTTGAACGTTCGCATGTTCCGCATTGTAAATTTCTTTAAGGCGGTCAATTGCTAATTGCTCAATTTCATCAATGACTTCACAGCCACCATAGTATCGACGATTTGGATAACCTTCAGCATACTTGTTTGTTAAAATACTACCTGTTGCTTCTAAAACGTCTTGTGATACAAAGTTTTCCGAAGCAATTAACTCAATATTATTTTGTTGACGTAACGCTTCTTTTTCAATTAAATCGAAGATTACATTATCTCTCATTTGCTTCCACTCCTTTTATTTTTTCAATTCGCTTAATATGACGTTCATCATTTGAGAATTCTGTATTTAAGAAATTATCGATGATGGCATATAAGTTTTCTTCACTTGTAAAGCGTGGTCCTAAAACAAGTACGTTTGAATCGTTGTGTTCACGGGTTGTTTTCGCAATTTCAGGATCATACACTAAAGCTGCACGTGCACCAACCACTTTGTTTGCGACAATGTTTGCACCAATACCTGATCCACACATGACAATTCCAATCGTATCATCATGATCGACAACATTCTTAACCGCTGGATATACAAAGTCAGGATAGTCTACTGCACCTTCTGTAAATGGTCCAAAGTCCTCAACTTCATATCCTTTTGCTTCTAAGTATTTGATCGCTTTTCCTTTAAATTCAAATGCAGCGTGATCGCTACCCATTGATATTTTCTTCATACTCTTCCTCCTCTATTTGTTCTAAGGTGATAGCACCTTGTCTTAAAATCTGTGGTTGCTCACATATGAGTGACACGATGGTACTTGCCTCATAACCTAAGGCATCTTCCATGTATACTCCTTCAATCAAGCCATCAAAGATGTCTAATACTTCGGATACATACTTTGTCGTTGGTTGATCACTAATGTTCGCACTTGTTAAAAAGATCGGAACATTAAGCTGACTTACCACTTCAATCAAGTGTTCATCCGCTACAATTCGAACAGCTAATGTTTCAGCATCAAGTGCTAATGTTTCACCTGTTCGCTCTGCGACAATCGTAAGTGCACCGGGTAAGAATCGTTGTACAATACCAAGATTCTTGTCACTGAGTCTTACGTACTTTAATAACATGTCTTCACTTGCAACCATAATGGGGAAATGTTTTGTTTCAGGGCGCTGTTTGACTGTAATGAGTTTGGCTTTCGCAACCGTACTTGTTGCACTTCCAATTAATCCCATCACTGTATCTGTTCGATAAGCAATAATGCCATCATCTTTTAAAACCTTGATGATTTCATCCATATCTTTGCTTGTAAACTGTTTCGTTTTCATCACATTGACCCCTTCATTTCACTATAGACTATTATACATGATTTCCACTTATTTTGAGAGACAAAATCTTTTTCACTCTATTAAAAAGTGAATCACTATTTTTAAGATAGAAATTCACAAATTAATATTAATTATTTATTACGTAAAGCTTTAAACATCTGTTTTAATGATATTGAATTACCATAATAAAGTGTACCTGCACGATATATTTTCGCTGCTAAAAGCGTTAATAGAATCGCTCCACCAACCGTTGTAATGATACCGATAATAATCTCAAGTGTCGTTAAGCTTCCCATTACATATTGAGTAAAGAGGAAGAATGATGAGAAGATTGGAACATAGGACAAGAATTTCATAAAGCCTGTTAAACCACCTGTTGCATTCATTGTTGACATATTTAAAATAAAGATCACAACAATCAATAACATAATAGGTGTAATAACTGTGTTTGCATCTTCTGGTTTTGTCGCAAAGGATGATAATCCCGCAAACAAGAAGAGAATACTAAAGAAACCAAAAATAAAGAGGAAGAAGGCCCATAAGAGCACATCATATGGAATACCACCAATTAATTCAACAATCATTGTAAAGACCTGTGGTTGCATCACTACTTTTACAGAAATAACTAAACTAACAATGACACTAACTAACGTTAGAATACATGATAATCCAATCGCAAGTACCTTACCTGCTACAAGTTGTGTAGATGTTGCGGAGGTTATAAGTAATTCCATTGCCTTACTTGTCTTTTCAGTAATGACTGATGATGAGACAATTCCACCAAACATTACGACCGTCATATAAAGAAGCATATTGTACACATAGACAAAGCCATATCCAACAACACCATCTTCACCAAGATTTATCGTTTCAATGTTTACATAACTGTTTTGAATCGTTTGTATCTGCTCAAAATTTAAGCCATTTTCTTTAAGTAAATGCATCTGATACATTTCATTTAAGACATGATCTAAGGATGATGTATCTGACATTAATGAGGTGTTCGCAACATACTTAGTCACATTATTAATATCGTGTGCTGCAAATCCGTTATATCCATCGCTAATTACTGCCTGTTTTAAGTCCTCTTCACTATCCTTAAATTCAATACGATAAAGCTTTGAACTTTCAAGCATTGTAAAGTACTCTTTTAAATGATCACTACTGTACACATACAATACTTCTGGATCGATGTGAACTTCAACATTAGGATCGTACTCTGTGTCAATATTCGTAAATGATTGATTGATTTGATTTGAAACAATAAAACCACCAATTGCGGCACCAGCAATAAGAATTGCTGAGGTAATAATGAAGGCCTTATTCTTTACTTGGCGACTTAATTCAAATTTAAAAATTGATAGAAATTTATTCATTAGTTAAAGTCCTTTCCAAATTCAATAAAGATTTCTTCTAAGCTTGGCTCTACAACACGATAACCATTTATAGAACTGAGTTCATTACTGATTTTCTTAGCAAGATCAAAAATAACATCAGGCTCACTGACTTTTACAATAATCGCATCATTACTTTTACTTTCAATAGCAAGTTCTGGATAGCTGTTTAAGCTCATTTCTAATTGTTCAAGATCATCCGCATAAAAGCTAATTCTTTCCTTTGGATAGGTTGCTTTAATATGGCGTAAATCTCCTTGTAAGACAATTTCACCCTTATTTAAAATCGCAATGTCATCACAAAATTCTTCAACGGATGCCATTTGATGACTTGAAAAGAAGACAATCTTCCCTTGTTCAATTTGCTCACGAACAATTTTCTTTAAAAGTGTACTGTTGACTGGATCAAGTCCAGAGAAGGGCTCATCCAATATTAACACCTTTGGCTCATGCATAAGTGCGATGGCCACTTGGATCTTTTGTTGATTCCCTTTTGAAAGGTTATCAGCCTTCTTGTTTGCATAATTTGTCAGTTCCATACGCTCTAGCCAATAATCAGCACGCGCATTCGCATCTTTTTTAGATACACCTTTTAACATTGCGAAATACATCATTTGTTCTTTGATCGTTGATTTTGGATACACACCACGCTCTTCTGGAAGATAGCCAATTTCATCGGGTTTCGCAACCATTGAAATGTCACCTTCATCAAACTTAAACACATCCATGATTCCACGAATCATCGTTGTTTTACCTGAACCATTGCGTCCAAGTAGCCCCATTGCGCGACCACTTTTAACCGTCAGATTAATTCCTTTTAATACATGGTGTGAACCATAACTTTTATGAATATTACGTAATACAAGTTCCATACTAACCTCTTTCTATACTAAGGCAAATACCATACGATCCAGTTTTGCATAATCTTGTACAACTTTGATTACTGCATTTGGAAAGTACTGATGAATTTCGAAGTGTAGGGCTTCAGCTTGATTAAATCCAATTTCAAAGGCAATTAAACCAGGTGATTTAAGAAGTCCTTGCGCTTGTTTCAATATTTCACGATAGAAGTCTAATCCTTCAATTCCCCCAAATAAGGCAAGATGTGGCTCAAAGTTCGAAACCGATGCATCCAGTTCATAATCATTTTCAATATATGGGGGATTGCTCACAATCACATCATATTTTTTATGATTAAGCTGTGGCACACTTAACATGTCACTCGCATACACATTCACTTCTGCATACAAGCGCTCAGCATTGTGCTTTGTTTTAGATAGGGCTTCAGTACTTATATCGACCATATCGACATTTAATTGTGGAGCCTCAAGCTTCAAACTAATACCGATAACACCACTCCCACAGCCAACATCAATAACATCTAAGTGTTCATGATGAAAATAATCTTTCACTTCAATTAAAGTTTGTTCCACAAGCAGTTCTGTTTCACTACGTGGTATGAGTACATTATGGTCTACCTTAAACTTTCGACCATAGAACCAACTATAGCCTAAAATATGCGCTACAGGCTCATCGTTTAAAAGGCGAGTGATCCCTGCTTGAAATTCTTTGTTAAGGTCTTCATCCATATAATTATCAAGCTGTGTATACAGGTCTAATTCACGAGCATGCATCAATTCACGTAAATAGTATTGAGCATCTGAATGTTCAAACTTACTCAAAAGAAGCGCATCGGCCTCTCTTAAAATATCGGAAACCGTCTTACTTAACATTACCAGCAAGTTTTTCCCTTTGTTCAAAGGCTAAGAGTTCTTCAACAATTTGATCCATCTTACCTTCAACAATGCGGTCCAACTGATTGATCGTTAATCCAATACGGTGGTCCGTAACACGATTTTGTGGATAGTTGTACGTTCTGATCTTTTCTGATCGATCACCCGTACCGATTTTACTCTTACGAATATCCCCCGTTTTTTCATCTTCAATACGTTGAATTTCATCAGCCACGCGCGTACGAATTAACTTCATCGCTAAGGCCTTATTTTCATGTTGTGAACGTCCATCTTGAACGTTTACTTGAATGTTAGTTGGCTTATGGATAATACGAACCGCTGAGTCGGTTGTGTTAACGTGCTGTCCACCTGCTCCAGTTGCACGGTGTGTTGAAATTTCTAAATCATTTTCATCAATTTCAAATTCACTTTCTTCAACCTCAGGTAAGACAAGTACCGTTGCGGTAGACGTATGAACACGTCCTTGGGTTTCAGTTTTAGGAACACGTTGGACACGGTGAGCTCCGGATTCAAATTTTAAATGACGGTATGCATCATCACCTTTGATCATAAAGGAAATATCAGAATATCCACCCATATCTGCTGGTGATGAGCCTAAGATTTCAAGTTTACGACCACTCGCTTCAGCATACTTTGTATACATTCTAAAGAGATCTCCCGCAAAGATGTTTCCTTCATCTCCACCGGCAGCCCCACGAATTTCAACAATTGCATTTGAACTATCGTGTGGATCTTTTGGTATTAACATAATTTCAAGATGATCAAGCAAGTCTTGACGATCTGATAAGAGCTGCTCAAGTTCCATTTTCGCAAGTTCTACCATTTCAGCATCATCAAGTTCAATCAGCTCTTCTGTATCAGAAATCTCTTGATTTAAGCCTTTCAATTTGATACTACCATCATGAAGCGGCATAATCGACGCCTGTTCCTTGGCAAGTTTCGCTAAGACACGATTGTCTGCTAAGGTTTCTGGTAACATTAATAATTCATTTAATTCTTCATAGCGCACTTCGGCACTTTCTAATCTTTTTAAAATAGCTTCCATATTTTACTCCTATTCAATACACGGTTTATTTGGGACTTCATGACAGTGTCGGCACACTGCTTCATAACTTTCACTCGCTCCAACCATAATTACTGGATCATAGTAATCTGCAGGTTGTCCATTTATAATACGTTGTGAACGGGTACCTGGGGCACCACAACGCATACAGACAGCCGTTAGCTTTACTACAAATTCTGCCTTTGTAATCAAGGTTGGCATGACACCAAAGGGCTCGCCTCTAAAGTCTAAATCAAGACCCGCAGCCATGACACGAATTCCATTTTTAGCCAACTCATCAATGACCATAATAATATCTTCATCAAAAAATTGGACTTCATCAATCGCAACAATTTCACTTGATTCATCTATAAAATTAAGAATGTCACGAGCCTTACTAATTTGAATACTTTCTTGTTTACTTCCAGCATGTGAAACGACCATTGATGCTTCATAACGATCATCAATTAACGGTTTAAATAACTGGATTTTCTGACGACCATAACTGAGCACTCGAACTCTTCTCAGCAATTCTTCCGTCTTCCCTGCAAACATACAGCCGGAAATGATTTCAACATAACCATCATGGTAATTATGATACATACACACACCTCTTTTAACTCCATACATTATAACAAAAAATGTGCTTTCTTTTTTATTTTTTGCGCTAAGTCATCCCAATAAAAAAACAATATGACACTCATCACATTGTTCTCTTATGTTTTGTAAATTATTGTTCGTTGTTTTCAACACCGTAACGCTTGTTGAATTTTTCAATTCGACCTTGCGCTGCCGCGAAACGTTGTCTTCCCGTATAGAATGGGTGACAGTTTGAACATGTATCAATTTTTAATTCTTTTTTAGTTGATCCTGTTTCAATTTCCGCTCCACATGCTGAACAAACTACTGTAACTTGATGATACTCTGGGTGTAGATTTTGTTTCATGTTTTTCTCTCCTTCCGCCTTGTGGCCGAGGTGGTCACAAAGTAAGTACAAATATAATACCATATTTGGACCATTACTACAATATTTTAAACACTTTACTTAATACTTTCGATCACTTCTTTAACGCGATCAACGGTAGCCATATCAGGAATCATCATATAGTAGTTTCCACCTAAGGCAAATGAGTAGGCTGAGGTCCCTGTACCGCCAACTTGTTCTTGCATAATTTCCCAACTACTCATATCTTCAATTTGCATTTTCACAAGATTATTAATGTCATTACTTGTTAAGTTTGTTTCAAATGATCCTTCAAGTGAGCCTAAAATTGAATTAAAATTCGTAATTAATGTCGGTGACAGCATCTTATTAATGATCGCAGTCAATACTTTAACTTGGTTACGTCCACGGGCACTATCACCATCAGTTTGATGGTAACGATCTCGAACGAAGACCAGTGCTTTCTCGCCATCCAATTGGACATCTCCTTGATTAAAGACATAGCCACCAGCTTCAAAGTAGTGATCATTTTGGACCGTAACACCACCAACTGCGTTAATTACATTGATTAGACTACTAAAGTTAACACGGGCATAATAGTCAATATCAACATCAAAGAGATTTCCAACGGTTGCCATTGTACAGTCAACACCATAAATTCCTGTATGTGTTAGTTTGTCCATCGCATCATTTTGACATGCAAGCGGTAAGTAGTAATCACGAGGAATACTTACGAGTACAATTTGTTTTGTATTTGGGTTTACGGTTGCTAAGATGTTTACGTCTGATCGTGAGTTGTTTGAGATACTTCCATAAATATCAATTCCACTGATCATAACTGAGAAGACATCCTTTGTAACATCAAGGTCTCCTTTTTCAATAACAGTATGTTTATCATACGTATAAATGACCTTTGTATCTTCATTAAATGTTGGATTAAAATCGGTAATAATATTTCGGTAAGCTTCATTGATAATGATGACTTCGACATCATCAGCATACAAGGCTTCAACAACCTTAATGTAACTGTCAATTTCTTTTACTTGAATCGTTTGCTTTACTTTTTCTTCGATTGAAACAATACCTTCAAGAACAATCGCTTCACGATGATCCTCAATTCCAAAGATCAAGTCCTTCACTTCGCTAATGTTTGAATACGTACTATCCTTCTTCACAATGACGGAAATGGTATCGGTCTTTGTTTCACTACCTGTAGAACGGTGTAAGAGTGATCCAAATTTATAGAAATTATAATTTCCAACTAATAGTAAGAGTGCCAATACGATGGTAATGATACGACTTAGCACATTGAGTTTACGACGCTTACTAAAGATTAATGTCGTGTAGATAATGAGTGCTAGTAATACTAGAATACCGACTAAAATTAGATTATACTTCGTTGGTAGTGTCCCCATTTTTATAATTTGATACCCAATGAGCACAGAGAGTATCGTGTAGACTAAAAAGGTCACCTGATTAAAGGTAGACCCCTTCTGATTGTTTGTTTTTGTTTGTTTTTCTTTTTGATTTTTCATGATGATCAACTTTGCTTTCTAATGATGATAACTTCATACACTCATTATACTCTTAAAGTATGTTTATTTTGTGGTTTCTCTCCATATTTTTGCACCGATACTCGTTAGTTTTTGATCAATGTTCGCATAACCACGATCAATATGATAGATATCACGAATTTCAGTAACACCTTCGGCAATTAAACCCGCAATAACAAGTGCTGCACCACAACGAAGATCAGTTGCTTTAACATCACTTCCGTATAGTTTTGTAATACCGGTAATTTCAGCTTGACCATTGCCTATCTTAGCATTTGCTCCTAGGCGTTGTAATTCAGATACGGCTTTAAAACGTTCCTTGTAGATCGTTTCAACGATTGTGGAATCACCTTCTGCCTGTGTTAAGAGTGCTGCGAAAGGAGATTGTAAGTCTGTTGCGAATCCTGGATACGTATTCGTTTGAATGTCAACACCGACGAGTGGCTGTCCACCACGGACGATGACTGAGTCAATTTTGACATCAATATCAACACCCATTTCAATAAGTTTTGATAGTAATGAATCTAAGTGTAGTGGAATAATATTTTCAATGATCACTTCTTCAGCTGCTGCTGCAGCTAAAATGATATACGTTCCTGCTTCAATTCGATCAGGAATAATTTCATGATTACATCCCGCTAAATATTCGACACCTTCAATTGTAATTTCATTTGTTCCGGCACCACGAATGTTTGCTCCCATCTTATTTAAGATTGTTGCGACATCAATAATTTCTGGCTCTTTTGCGGCATTATGAATGGTAGTGCGTCCCGTTGCATAGACTGCGGCCATCATAATGTTAATTGTTGCACCGACTGATGCAATATCTAAATATATTGAATTTCCAATTAACTTCTCTGCAGTAATGACATAGTTTCCATGCTCATAGTTCACGATTGCACCTAAGGCTTCAAATCCTTTAATGTGTAAGTCGATAGGACGTGGACCTAAGTCACAACCACCTGGCATTTTAATGACTGCTTGACCATACTTTCCAAGTAAAGCACCCATAAAGTAATATGAGGCACGAAGTTGAGTTACCGTATCTTTATCTAAGTCTGTATTGCGCATTTTGGTTGGATCAATGATTAAGTCACCATTGTCTAAACGCGTAACCTCGACCTTTAATTCTTTCAGTATTTCAGTTAAGGCTGCGACATTTGATATATCTGGGACACCATATATCGTGACGACTTCATTTGCTAAAATCGCAGCCGGTATGAGCGCAACTGTGGCATTTTTTGAACCATCAATACGAACTGTACCCTTTAGTTTACGTCCACCCTCTATTTTAATTACATCACTCATATAGAACTTCCCCTCTAGTCTTCATCTTCATCATAAATTGCCATCTTCGATAGCTCTTTAACGTCTTCCTCATATTCTTTAACTTTTTCTGGATCAAAACCATCCAAGTCAATCATTTCTTCTTCTATTTCTTCTTCATCAAAATCATCAAATTCATCTTCATCTTCAAGATCTTCACTTAAGACAATAATATCATCCAAACGGTGACGTTTACGTAAATCCCACATATTACCTGGTAAAGAAATAAAACGTTTATCTAAGGTTAATTCTGCATATACTTTCGCAATTCGTTTTGTTGCTGCCGCTTCATCTAATTCTAAATGAGCGATTACTTGTGCAAATAAATCTTGAAATGATAATTCTTTTCCTGCATTTTCTAATATTACTAGCGATGCTTCTGCCATTGGACTTGCCATCTTAATTCCTCCTACATACTGTCTGGTGCACTAACACCAATTAAATTTAAAGCGTTTTTCAATACAATTTTTGCTGCTAAGACGAGTCCTAAACGTTGCTCTGTTAAGACAACATTACTCTCATCCAATACTTTGTTTGCCCCATAGAAACTATGGAATAAATTAGCTAAGCGTGAAATATAATTACTGATCTTATTTGGTAGTTGACTCTTTGCTGCATCACTTACAACATTCGTAAATTCATTTAAGTGTTTGATCAGTTCAACTTCTTTTTCATGGTTGATCAATTCAAAGCTGTTCGCAACTTCATATTTCTCACCTTGAACTAAGATAGAATTCATTCTTGCATGCGCATATTGTGCATAATAGACGGGATTCTCGTTTGTTTTTTGTAAGGCGAGATCCAAGTCAATCGTCATTGGTGAATCTGGTGCACGATCAACGTATAAATAACGGAGTGCATCAACGTCAGTTTCTAAGATCAACTCACGAAGTGAAATTGATTTTCCAGTACGTTTCGACATTTTGAACTCTTCACCATCTTTAAACATGAGTGCCATTTGAATAATCTCAACATCAAGTTGATCCTTATCATATCCAAGAATTTGCATTGATGCTTTAAGTCGATTAATGTAGCCATGATGATCGGCTCCAAAGAGGTTGATCAAGCGATCATAGCCACGATCAAACTTATCTTGATGATAGGCAATATCAGGTGTAAGATACGTATAGTTTTTATCGCTCTTTACAAGAACACGATCTTTATCATCACCAAAGGCTGTTGTTTGAAGCCAAAGTGCTCCATCTTCCTCATACGTATATCCTGAGTCTTTTACCTTATTTAAGGCTGTTTCAACCTTATTTTGAGCATAAATATCACTCTCTTTACTCCACACATCAAACTCAACTCTAAACAGTGCTAAGTCACGTTTTAATTTTTCTGTCTCAGCCTCTAAACCATAGGCACGGAAGGCTAAGATATGTTTATCCATATCCTCATCAACATAGGCATCATTTACTTCAGCTTTTAATTGTACTGCGATATCAATAATATCTTGTCCCTTGTATCCTTCTTCTGGGAAGGTCACATCAAGATTAAATAATTCTAAATAACGGGCTTGAAGTGAGCGGGCCATCATATCAATTTGTACACCAGCATCATTTAAATAAAACTCACGCGTTACATCATATCCTGAGAATTTCATAATACGTGTCAGTGCATCTCCGGTTGCGGCCCCACGTGCATGTCCTGGGTGTAAGTCACCGGTTGGATTTGCGGATACATATTCCACATTTACTTTAATATTATTTCCAGTTGTGTTACGACCATAGTCATCTTTTTCTTTAATGATCGTATTAATAACATCTCCAAAGTGATGTTGCGCAATTCTAAAGTTAATAAATCCTGGTCCCGCAATGCTTACTTCACTAAACAGTGAAACATCTTCGCCTAAGGCCTTTTGTAAGGCTTCCGCAAGCACACGTGGTGCCATGCCTAATTTTTTACTCAGACGCATTGCGACATTACTTGAATAGTCTCCAAAACTGTTGTCCTTAGGAATTTCTAAATGGACATCACTTTGTGCATCATAATCGTAGAGATCTTTAATAACGACAACGATTTTATCTTTTACTAATTGTTCTATTTTATTCATATTACCATTCCACCTTTAGTGAGAAACTCGCGATTGTTTGTGTTTGTTGGATTAAATCATAATTGATCTGACAATAGGCTTCATTTATACTTAAATCATGAGTCTTCACTTCCATTAATATTAAACCTGCCTTCGTCTTAACATAGGCTGAAGTTTGAGTATTTAGATCGAAATTAAGATGTGTTTCTTCATCACTCACCCGTTTTAAATATCCTTCATTTCCTATTAGTTCAATGACAACTTCAATGTCACTATTTTCAAAATATTTTATTTTTATTCCATTTTCTTGATCAAATGTGCTCAAGCCTTTATAGATTATATTTGACTCATTAGTGAGTAAATCTGTCTGAATTACTTTAATGTCTTTCATCATGGTTTTAGCCACCTTTTTTTATCAAAAATAGCCAATCTTTTACTATTTTCTTACTAGATTATATACAAGTATATGTTATTGTCAAGTCATGCTCTTAAATTAGGCAATATCCGGCAATTTATGCTCAAATTTTTAACTTAATTAAAAAAATACAGTCTTTCGACTGTATAATTATACACTAATTCATCACTATTATAGTTTCATATTATCGCTCAATAATGTTTTTTAATATTCTTTCCAAACAACACGTTTAATGTAGTCTGTATACGATACAATAATACGTAAGACCTTATCCGATACATTAGGCATGGAGTAGTCACTCACATGGCGTAGTGTATCATTTTCTTGACTCTCTAAAATAAGTAAACCTTGAAGAATACGTTCCTTCTCTAATCCGACCATCATGACTGATGCTTCTTCCATTGCCTCAGGACGCTCATGTGCCTCACGTAAGTTAAGTGCCTTGAATTTTAGTATTGATGATTCTTCAGATATCGTTCCTGAATCACTTAAGACAGCCTTTGCATGTTTTTGTAGTTTCACATAATCATTAAAGCCCAAAGGTTTTAAGGTTTTGATTAAGGGATGAAGTTTAATGCCTGTACTGTTTAATTTATTTTGTGTACGTGGATGTGTACTGACAATAATTGGATAATTATACTTCTCTGCAATTGCATTTAAGGATTCAAATAAATGTGTAAAGTTCTTATCAGAGTTAATGTTTTCATCACGGTGTGCTGAGACAACGAAGTATTCATTCTCAATAATTTCTAAACGATCAAGTACATCTGATGCATCAATATTATCTTTACGAGCATTTAAGACTTCAAACATTGGACTTCCTGTTTTAATAATACGATCTGCAGAAAGGCCTTCATTTAATAAGTACTCACGGGCAATATCACTGTAGGTTAGGTTAATGTCTGCCGTATGATCAACAATGCGGCGGTTGATTTCTTCAGGAACTCGCATATCAAAGCAACGATTACCTGCTTCCATATGGAAGATTGGAATTCGCATACGCTTTGCCGCAATGGCACAAAGACAACTGTTTGTATCGCCTAAGACTAAAAATGCATCTGGCTTCACTTCATTCAGAACGGGTTCAATTGAAATTAAGATGTTTCCAATCGTTCCAATGGGTGATCCATCCATCGCACTGTTTAAGAAATAATCTGGTTTTCGCATATTGAAGTCATTAAAGAAGACTTCATTTGATTCATAGTCATAGTTTTGTCCAGTATGGACTAAAACATGTTCAATCGCTTCTGATGCTTCCAAAGCCTCAATAACGGATGATAAGCGAATGATTTCTGGTCGTGTCCCCACTACCGTCATTACTTTTAATTTTTTCATCTTACACCTCTTCAAAATATGTATCGGGATGATCTTTATCAAAGACCTCATTCACCCACATGATCGTAACCATATCACGATCGCCTGTATTGATTATGTTATGTGTATAGCCAACAGGAATATCCACAACTTCTAGCTTCTTATCGGAGACCTTATAGCTAATGATTTTATCATTATGAATGTTTCTAAAGTTAATCTCACCTTGACCACTGACCACTAAGAACTTTTCATTTTTAGTATGATGCCAGTGTTGACCTTTGGTAATACCTGGTTTTGATATGTTAACACTAACTTGACCACTTACTCCAAGTCGTAGAAACTCTGAGAAACTACCACGATCATCAATATGTGATATTAGAGGATA
>JAAZDN010000108.1 GCA_012512805.1 Erysipelothrix sp.
CTCCAATCGATCTTAAAATTGATCATCTCGTCAATCAAAATATTCCCGGAGAATATGAAGTAACTTATACGGCAATTGATGCATCAAACAATCAAACATCAAAAACTATGAGTGTTACCGTTACAAAGAAACCAGTCGTAGTCAAACAAGTATCACGTCCATATTATGCACAAAGTTATGTAAGTTCTGAAGTAAGTGGTGATCGTATTTATTCAACACTTAACATTATTAATCAAGAACGTGCTAGTCGTGGACTTGCACCCTTAAGTTTAGCACCAGCACTTGAACAACAGGCAGCTGGAACTCGTGCAGCAGAAGCCGCACGCTACTTAAGCCATACGCGTCCCGATGGTCGTCATTATAAGACTGCGTTTACTGATCTAGGTGTTAGTCATCGAAATCCAATTGAAGTATTAACCTATGCTGGAGGTACACCATCATCAAGTGTTGCATGGTGGATGTCATCATCAGGACATCGTGCCGCAATTATGAATCCCTATGCAACAACAATTGCTTTAGGAATCAGCGGAAGTATGTACGCAGGAATTGTCTATTAAGTAAACACTGAGTGTTCAGAGAGAACACTCTTTTATTTAGAGAAATTTTAACTGTAATACGCTATAATAAGATTAGAAATAAACAGGTGAATGAAATGAAGAAAATAATTGTACTGCTTTTAACAGCACTACTTATAAGTGCATGTGCGAGTAAACCAAATGTAAATATAGAAGAACTTATTAATGATTTAGATTCAATAGAAATAGAAGCGGATGCCAAAGTTGTTATTGGTGTTTTTGAAAAGGGCTTTGGTGAAAGTATTGTTGCGAATTTAAATGAAAAATATCCAGGTGTATATTCATATGAACTGCTTCAAAATTCAAATATGTCTCAGATGGATGGAATCGATATTGTTCAAGTTAATGTTGAACATGTCCCCTTATTAATTCCCCAATTAAAACCAATGGATGAAAGCATCATCCCAATCTTAGAAAATGAAGTTATTGGACGCTATGGAAAAGATGTAAATCAAAGTGCACCATATTTTATGCCCTTTGATACAAAAGGATTACTTTTTGCCTACAATGCAACAATGTTAACAGCATTGAATGTTGATTTAACAGACGCAAATGGTGATGGACTTCCTGAAAGTATTGACTCGTTTGAGAAGATTGATGCCTTAGCACAAAAGTGGTTCGAAGACAAAGCGGTCTATCGTGATGAAGCACTAACTTCAATTTTCACCTATCCGTTTAATGAACAATTAACGATGACATCATTTATACAAAATTCAAACTATCGCTTAATAGATGGACTACAAGGTGAAAGTTTGAACATTGGACAAGATCTTTATGAAGCGCTAGAAGCTTATCGACAACTTGGAACAATGAAGTGGCAAAGTACGTCTGAACAGTTAGAAAATATGAAATGGAATTATGAAGATAATTTAGTGAGTCAAAGTGCACCCTTTATGTTTGTTGGTAACTGGATGTTTTATGAACAAGCTGAAATGTCTCAAGCCTATGATATTGTCTTTAGTAAACTTCCAACATATGCCAATGAACATCTACATACCTTAAATGAAGTCACTGGATTTGTCTTGAATAAGAACAGTCAATTTCCAAATGCTCAAACAATCTTTTTAAAAACTTTAAAGTCATATGATGGTATCAACGCTACTCTAAATAGTGGAATTCTTCCTATTGTGAGTATGGAACAATTAGCTCACGAGAGCATTGTGAAACAAAAACATACCGATGAACAAGTCTTAGCATACATGTACAGCCGTCCGGTTGCACTGCAGGCCTTTGCTTCAAATCAAACAATTAGTGCTTATCAAATCTTTTATGAAATTGATTTTAGAACCATTTGGAAACAACTCTTTCTTCAAGAAATCAGTAGTGAGGATGCGTACAAACAAATGACGGATCTTATCTTTGAATGGACGAAGAAATATAATGTTGAACTTGAAGGAGAACTTTATGAATTGGAACCAACATCACCAGCGTCAACAAAATAAAGACTACTATAAATTATTAATGGATAAACTTGAAAAAGCCTATGAACATGAAACAATCTATCCACCACGAAATCAATTGTTTGCGGCCTTAGATGCCTGTCCTTACGATAAGGTTAAGGTTGTCATTATTGGACAAGATCCATATCATGGAGAAAAACAAGCGAATGGTTTAGCGTTTTCTGTAAGTGATGAGGTTGCACTACCACCAAGTTTAAAAAATATGTATAAGGAACTGTTGGATGATGTAAATATTGAGCGAACAACAGGCGATCTAACGGGGTGGGCAACACAAGGTATACTGCTTTTAAATCAAGTACTCAGTGTTACGGCACACAAACCAAATTCACATGAGCATTTTGGATGGCAAGCATACACACAATCGATCATCGAGTGTTTAAATGATCATCCACATAATATTATTTATGTCTTATGGGGAAGGCATGCTCAAAAGTTAAGTGTGCACATTAGTGATCGTCATCATATTATTAGTGGTCCACATCCATCACCCTTATCAGCATATCGTGGTTTCTTCAAGAGTAAACCCTTTTCTCAAATTAACGCCATCCTTCAAAATGAAGGACGTGCGCCTATAGATTGGAGCAAATAATGTTTACAAATATTAAATCGGCATTGGATTTTATTGAACATCAAATAAATGGTGACATCACTTTCGAACAATTTCAATCGATCTATAACGAACTTGCGATCACACACAAACCATATACCATTCATGTAACGGGAACAAATGGTAAGGGAAGCACGAGTAAATTGTTGAGTGATATTTTAAGTGTGAACGATTTAAAAGTAGGACTCTTTACCTCTCCGCATATGGACGTATCCAATGATCGCTTACGCGTCAACAATCAAAATATTAGTGATGAAGATTTACTCATGTTGATTAATGACTTTTATCCACTCATCATAAAACACAATTTAAATTTCTTTCAAATATATACCTTAATTGCACTGCGTTATTTTCAAATGATGAGCTGTGATATTGTGATCATTGAAGTCGGTATTGGAGGACTTTTAGATAGTACGAATGTTATAGATGGTGACCTCTGTATTATTACAAATGTTGCAATGGACCATGTTGAGAAATTGGGTGGAAGTTTAGAAGCCATCACAAAGCAAAAAGCAGGGATTATTAAAGAAGGAAGTACTGTTGTGACCCACGTTAATGATGAAGCACTGCTTGAGATTTTAAATGAGGTCACAAATGATAAAAAGGCAGAGCTTCATGTCCTCTATGATGTTGAGAGTGAAATTGTTAATAACAAACAGGTTTTCACTGATAATAAAGAGAGATACACATTGAATAGCAGAGCCACTTATCAAGTAAAGAATGCACAGCTTGTCTTAAAAAGTTGTGAATGTTTAGAACGTGATGGATTTAGTATTACAAAAGATAGTATTACAAACTCGTTAGCACAGTTTAAATGGTCGGGACGCTTTGAGGTTTTAAGTGAAGATCCATACGTGCTTGTGGATGGTGCGCATAACTTAGCCGGTATTGAAGCACTCATTGAAAGTACGGATCCAAGTAGCGTCGTTATTTTCTCAGCCATGCAAGATAAGGATTATAAGCATATGATTGAAGTGTTACAGGCTTATTATCATGAGGTTGTCTTTGCTGAGTTTGGATATTATCGTGGTTTAACCTTTGATCAGATTCAATCAATGAAGACGTTTAAAAGTAGTGATGAGGCGTATACGTACCTAATAAAGACACATCCTGATCACTCGATCATTGTCTGTGGTTCACTGTACTTTGTTTCCCATTTTAGGGACTTTTGGAGGGATATGAATGGTTCAAATAATTAGTATTATCGCCGGCTTATTTATTATTGGAATAACCTTAGTAAAAAATAAGGCGAAGTTTTCAATTAAAGGGATTGCCTTAACCGGAATTTTATTAGCAATTGCCCTAGTTATTTCTTTGTTTTCAATTAATCTTCAGTTTTTTGGAGGACAGCTTGTTATTCGCTTCTCACAAATTATTCTGATGTTAATAGGGGCAACCTTAGCACCGATCTATGCCTTAATTGCGGGCTTAAGTTTTGATATTTTAAACTTACTGATGAAGCCTCTTGGATCCTTCTATTTTGGCTTTACCTTAAACAATATGCTAGTGGCGATGATTCCAGCATTTATCTTTTCAAACTTCCGTAAGAAAACACTCCGTTTCAATGTATCGGTATTATTAAGTGTAAGTGGCTTATATTTAATGTACTGCATTATTGTTCTGCTTAGTGTCTTTACGGGAAATCTTGGAAATATTGACAATGCACTGTATGTCTTTTGGCTTCCCATCATTATTTTAATTGTAATGAGTGTTGGTTTTGTGAGTGTTGTTTATATGATGCGTAAACGTAAGCTTAAGATGGATCATCATTTTGTAATGTTAATGATTTCTATTGTTTTGGTTGAATTTATTGTTCAAGGATTTTTAACGCCACTATGGCTTCATGACATGATGCAAACACCAATCTTAATTTCAATGCAGTTACGTGCAATGAAGGGTGTCGCAATGATTGTGATTAATAGTCTTGTGGGCTATCCATTATTAAAGTTATTTCATAAAAATAAGTTAGAAGATAAGTAAGAAAATATTGGGGAAAACACAGTTTCTTCGCTCTTATAGCGCTTACACGATGAAAATAGTGTGAATAAATTAACGAGTGAGTGAAACTCGTTTACACCCGGCATTTACTTTGGTATAATTAACTAGATAAAAAGGAGGATGAAGAAATGGCAAAGAGAACTGTTAAAGATTTAGATGTTAATGGTAAAAAGGTTATTGTTCGTGTAGATTTTAATGTACCTCTTAAAGATGGTGTCATCTTAGATGATAACCGTATTCAAGCGGCATTACCGACAATCAAATACTTAATTGACAACAATGCAAAAATCGTTTTAATGTCACACTTAGGTAAAGTGAATCATAAAGATGCTGATGCATTAGCTAAAGACTTAGAAACAAAATCATTGGCATTAGTAGCAGCACGCTTAAATGAGCTTGTTGATACAAACGTTGTGTTTGTTCCAGCTACACGCGGTGAACAATTAGAAACAGCAATTAATGCATTAAACGAAGGTGAAATTGTCGTTGTAGAAAATACAAGATTTGAAGCAGGTGAAACAAAGAATGATGCTGACTTAGCGAAATATTGGGCTAGCTTAGGTGATTTATTTGTGAGTGATGCCTTTGGTACGGTACACCGTTCACACGCTTCTAACTATGGTATTGCACAACACTTACCATCAGCGCTCGGATTCTTAGTTGAAAATGAAGTTGAAATGTTAAATAAAGCTGTATATGAAGCACAACGTCCGGTTGTTGCGATTATTGGTGGAGCTAAGGTTTCAGATAAGATTTTAGTTATTGAAAACTTATTAAACACTGCAGATAAGATTCTTATTGGTGGTGGAATGGCTTATACATTCTTTAAAGCACAAGGAAAAGAAATCGGTAATTCTTTACTCGAAGCAGATCGTTTAGACATTGCACGTGAAATCTTAGAAAAAGGAAAAGACAAAATTGTCTTACCAGTAGATTCAATTGCAGCAAACGATTTTGCGAACCCAACAGAAGTTGTAACGGTTGATGATGTTCCTGAAGGATTCTTAGGATTAGATATCGGACCAAAATCATTAGCATTATTTAAAGATGAACTACAAGGTGCAAAAACAGTAATTTGGAATGGACCGATGGGTGTCTTTGAAAATCCTACTTTTGCACAAGGAACAATTGGAATTTGTGAAATTATCGCAAACTTACCAGATGTCTTTAGTGTCATCGGTGGTGGAGATAGTGCTTCAGCTGCGATTAATAATGGCTTCGCTGATGACTTCACACACATTTCTACTGGTGGAGGAGCTTCACTAGAATTTATGGAAGGGAAGGAGCTTCCTGGAATCGCAATTATCCAGGACAAATAAAAATATGAGAAAACCAATTATTGTTGGAAACTGGAAGATGAATAAAACAAACACTGAAGCAATCGCTTTTGTTTCAGCTGTTGAAGCAGCATTACATGATGCTGCTGATTTCGGAATCGGTGTTCCATTTATCGCATTGAAAGATGCACAAGCAAACGCTAAAGATTTAATTATCGCATCACAAAACGTACATTTTGAAGATAACGGAGCCTTTACGGGTGAAGTAAGTGTTGAAATGTTAAAAGATGTAAATGTTAATTGGGCTATCGTTGGTCACTCTGAAAGAAGAGAAATGTTCAACGAAACAGACGCTGGTGTTAACAAAAAAATTAAACAATTAGCAGCACATAACATGTATGCAATTGCATGCTGTGGTGAAACATTAGAACAATTTGAAGCAGGAAAAACTGAAGAAGTCGTTCGTGGACAAGTAACAGCAATGTTAGCTGACTTAGATGCAAACACTGTTTCAGAACTTGTAATCGCTTATGAACCAATCTGGGCAATCGGAACAGGTAAGAGCGCAACAATGGAAATTGCTCAAGATACTTGTGCAATTGTTCGTGATCAAGTTCGTGTTTTATACGGTGATGATGTAGCAAATAAAGTTCGTGTACAATACGGTGGATCTGTTAAACCAGATAACATTGCAGCATACATGAGCCAAGAAGATATTGATGGAGCACTTATTGGTGGAGCATCACTTCAAATCGCATCATTCGAAGAAATTATTAACGCAGTTAAATAAAAATAGAAAAAGGAGACATTATTATGCCAATTATTATTGATGTATTAGCAAGAGAAATTATTGATTCAAGAGGGAACCCTACAATTGAAGTTGAAGTTTTAACAGATTCAGGAGCTTTCGGACGTGCTGCTGTTCCTAGTGGTGCTTCAACAGGTTCACGTGAAGCCTTAGAATTACGTGATGGAGACAAATCACGCTTCAACGGAAAAGGTGTTTTAAAAGCTGTTGAAAATGTAAATGAAGTTATCGCTCCACATTTAATCGGAATGGACGTTACTGACCAAGCTGCAATTGACCGTATGTTAATTGAACTTGATGGTACAGACTTCAAATCAAACTTAGGAGCTAACGCTACTTTAGGTGCATCACTTGCATCATTAAAAGCAGGAGCTGACTTCTATGGTTTACCACTATACAAATATATCGGTGGACACAACGCACGTGTTATCCCAGTACCAATGATGAACTTCATCAACGGTGGATCACATGCAGACTCATCAGTAGACTTCCAAGAATACATGATGATGCCAGTTGGAGCTAAAGACATCCGTGAAGCATTAAGAATGGGTTCTGAAGTATTCCACGCATTAAAATCAATCTTATCAGAAGAAGGACACGTTACTGCAGTTGGGGATGAAGGTGGATTCGCTCCAAACTTACCAGACAACGAAGCACCAATTCAATACATATTAAAAGCTGTTGAAAAAGCTGGATACGTTCCAGGTACTGACGTAGTTATCGCATTAGACGTTGCTGCATCAGAATTCTACAACGCTGAAACAGGTCTATATGAACTTAAAAAATCAGGTGGCGGAACAAAAACAGTTGATGAAATGATCGACATGTACGCTGAATGGGCAGAAAAATACCCATTAATTTCAATCGAAGACGGATTATCAGAAGACGATTGGGATGGATGGAAAAAACTTACTGAAAGATTAGGCGATAAATTACAAATCGTTGGTGACGACTTATTCGTTACAAACCCATCATTCTTACAAAAAGGAATTGACAATGATACAGCAAACGCTATCTTAATTAAGATCAACCAAATCGGAACAATGACTGAAACTATGGACGCTATGGAACTTGCTAAACGTCATGGTTATGCAAACGTTGCTTCACACCGTTCAGGTGAAACTGCAGATACAACAATCGCAGACTTAGCAGTAGGATTCAACACAGGACAAATCAAAACTGGTTCTATCTCAAGAACTGACCGTGTTGCTAAATACAACCAATTAATGCGTATTTCTGATGAATTAGGCGAAGACGCAATTTACAGTGGTATGTCAACATTCTACAACTTAAAAAAATAATTTAATTTTAAGATTATGAGGTAAAACTCATAGTCTTTTTTTGTGGAAAAATGTGATGAATTATCAGGTACTAAAATACTTAATCAATTATGTGAATAAATTAATAAAAGGCTTGACATAGCAATTATATTGCTTAAGATATCATTGTGAAATAAATATCTAAAGGAGGATATTATGAAAAAAATATTAAAGGGAATGGTTGCAGCAATGTTACTATTAAGTATTGTTGCATGTTCATCTGGTAAAGAAGTTGAACTTTAACTTGGTCAAGTCATTGGAGCACCACATGGTACAAAGAGCTTTGGAGTCACAACAGTCGTCGTTGAAGGTGATAAAGTCGTACTCGCATACATTGATGAATTCCAATACTTAGCTGATGATAAATTTACAGGTGTACCAAACTCTGATGCCTTTGCAGAAGCAGAAGCAGTAAAAGCAGGATTTGTACTTGGATCAAAACGAGTTAATGATAAAGCGTATAGTGATAATATGGCTAAGGCTGGATCTACAGTTACCATCGCTAAAAACTATGATCTTATTCAAGAATTTGTAGTTGGAAAAACAATTGCGGAAATTGAAGAAGTTGCTAAAAAACCTGCAGAAGAAGCAATCGATGCAGTAACTGGAGCAACACTTGTGGATATGCCTGGATACTTAATGGAAATTGTGAATGCGGCAAAAGCTGCTGATCAAAAAGTAATGTATAAAGGTGATGTGAGTAAACTTACTTTAAAACAAATCTTAGGGGCACCACATGGTACAAAGAGCTTTGGATTAACAACAGTCGTAACTGATGGTGAAAAAGTAGTCTTAGCACACATTGATGAATTCCAATACTTAGCAGATGATAAATTTACTGGTGTAGCGAACTCTGATGCCTTTGCTGAAGCAGAAAGTGTTAAAGCTGGACTCGTACTTGGATCAAAACGTGTTAACGATAAAGCATACAGTGATAATATGGCTAAGGCTGGATCTACTGTAGCAATCGCTAAAAACTATGACATTATTCAAGAATTTGTTGCAGGTAAAACAGTAGCAGAAATTGAAGAAGTTGCTAAAAAACCAGCAGAAGAAGCAATCGATGCAGTTACTGGAGCAACACTTGTTGATATGCCAGGATACTTAATGGAAATCGTAAACGCAGCAAAATAGTAATTACACTTTAATATTTAATAAAAGTCCACACTGTGGACTTTTACATTATTGAAATATTTTGAAGTAATCTTGCATTATACTTTAATTGTAAATTAAAAGTAGTAGTGTTATAATATTTAAAGCGAAAGGTGGTTTTTATTATGCTAGATATTTTAATTATGATCGTGGCTATTTTAATTATTATTCTTTCATTATTACAAAGTGGAAAATCTGACGGTATTAGTAGTGCCTTTACAGGTGGATCAGGTGGATTAAACTTGTTTTCAAACGTAAAAGAACGCGGACCTGAAAAGGTCATTGCAAACTCAACGATGATACTTGGAGTTATATTTTTCGTATTAGTTGTATTAGTGAGAATAGGATAACAAATTAGGCTGCTAAGCCTTTTTTAATTTAGGAGATAGAGTATGAACATCGATAAAGAAAAATTATTAAAAGCAGTTGAAGAAAGTAAGGCAAATCCAAAAACATTAGCAGATTGGATTTTGGACATAAAGATTGCTAAAGAAGATAAAAATGAATTTATGCATTTAGTAGATGCTTTAATTGAAACCTATGAAATTGTTATAAAAGACAATCACCTCTATTTAGGTGCATGGGATAATTTTTATCATGGTCATATTCGTATCAATCGTCGTGGCTTTGGTTTTATAGACTTTGAAGATAGAGCATCAATCTATGTTTCAAAAGAAAACTTAGATGATGTCTATGATCAAGATCTCATCATTGTAAAAGTAATCAATGATAAGGATGAAGGTCACGTTGAGAAGGTATTAAAACGTCATTTAAAACGTGTTGTTGGTACGGTCTATTCAAAACGTTTACCGGCTAAGTTTATTGCTGATAATTTAATGTATGAAAATAAAATTGAGATATTAAACCTCGATGAGTTTGAAGATTTAAATCGTTATAAGGTCTTACTTGAAGTTGTTTCTTTTAAAAACAATAAGATTCAAGCAAAGGTTATGAATGTCCTTGGATATATGGATGATCCAGGTGTTGACATTTTAGCTGTCCTACTTGAAAACAATTTAAGAGTAGAGTGGCCAAAAGATGTAATGCAAGAAGTGAAAAATGTATCACAACAAGTAAATGAATCTGAATTAAAGGGTCGCCGTGATTTACGTGATGAACTGATTTTTACAATCGATGGTGATTCTGCAAAAGATTTAGATGATGCCGTAAGTATTAAACGAAAAGGCGATAACTATGTGTTAAGTGTCCATATTATGGATGTGGATCACTATGTTAAGGCTGAAAGTGCGATTGATAAGGAAGCCTACTTACGTGGGACCTCTGTTTATGTTGTTGATCGTGTTGTCAGTATGCTGCCTCCACAATTAAGTAATGGTATTTGTTCACTAAATCCTAATGAGGACCGTTTAGCAATGTCAGTCGAAATGGAAATCAATCATAATGGAAATGTTGTGAATTATGATATTTTTGAATCGGTCATTGAAAGTAAAATGCGTTTAACATATCAAAAGGTAAATGAGATCTTTGCTAATAAGAGTGCACATAAGAGCTATAATATGGTTAAAGACAGTTTGTGTATGATGCGAGACTTAGCTGAGATACTTCAAAAGAAACGCGTTAAACTTGGAGCACTAGACTTTGAGAAAGATGAGTTAGATCTTGAAGTGAATAAAAAAGGTCTTATTGAAAGATTAAGCATTCGTGAGCGTGGTGAAGCAGAACGTTTGATTGAAAGCTTTATGGTTTTAACCAATGAAACAGTAGCACGTATGATGGACTACAGTAATTGGCCGTCTATCTATCGTATTCATGCGAAACCAGAACTTACGAAAATTCGTGACTTTGCGAACCTTGCTCAAATTATGGGCTTTCCACTAAAAGGAAGTCTTGATAACATTCATCCGGATCAACTACGCAATGTCTTAATTGAATCGCACGATAGTGATGCGCATTTTGTGCTTTCGAATCAGTTATTACGAAGCATGCAAAAGGCCCAATATTCTTTAAATAATATTGGACACTTTGGACTGGGCAGTAAAGAGTATGGACATTTCACATCACCGATACGACGCTATCCAGATCTAATCTTACATCGATTAGTGAAGCGATATCTATTTGAAAATAAATTTAATGACTTTGATCGTGATGAAGAATATATTGAAGAGGCAAGCAACCACTTATCAAAAATGGAACGTGCTGCGATCAGTGCAGAACGTTCAGTAAATGATATGAAGATTGCGGAATACATGGAACAACATGTTGGAGAAATATACAGCGGTATCATTTCATCCGTTCATAACTTTGGTATGTTTGTTCAACTTGATAATCTTGTCGAAGGATTGATCAAGGTAGATACCTTACGTGGCTACTATAATGTCAGTCCTGATGGTTTTTCTTTAATGAGTGAAAACAATCCGACATATAAGATTGGACAACGGATTAAGATTCGGGTTACTGGAGCAAATAAGGCGCTACGAAATGTTGACTTTGAAATCTATCAAAAACCAAGTACACGTCCAATGAAGCGTAAACCAAAGGCAAAAATCATGGATAAAGTCGATCGGAAAGGACGCGTGAAGAAAAGAAAATGAAAATCTTAGCGAATAATAAACGAGCAAATTATGACTATTTTTTAGAGGATAAGTATGAAGCAGGCATTGTTCTTTTAGGATCTGAAGTAAAATCGGTTAAGAACAATCAAGTGTCTTTAGCCGAATCATATGTAGATATTATTAACAATGAAGTGTATGTTAGAGAAATGCATATTGGACACTATCGTGAAGCCAACCAGTTTAATCATCAAGAAGTGCGTAATCGAAAGCTCTTATTAAATCATCGTGAAATCAATAAATTACAACGAGCAAAAAGTGAAGCAGGCTATACAATCGTCATTACAAAGGTCTATGAAAGCAAGGGCTTAATTAAGGTTGAAATTGCCTTAGCTAAAGGTAAGGCCTTATATGATAAACGTAATGCGATAAAGCAACGTGATACAAATCGTGAAATGCGAAAAGCACTTAAAGAATATTAGGAGACAATTAAATGTATCTTAAAATATATTCTGCCTATAGTTTAATCGTATTTCCACTTGTAGTTCAAAGTGCATTTGAAAATAATTTTATTGCAAAGAATAATGTAACGCTCTTTGCGATAGTTGCCCATCTTTTAGTGAGTATCTTTTTGTTTGTCTATGCAAAAAAGCATGAAGATGTTAAGACGATAAAATCTGAAGTCATAGCACAGTGTGATCAACCCATTTCAAAACGTAAAACACTCGTAAAAGTTTCTGATTGGATATTTATTGTTATCGTTTATTTCAATCAACAACTTCTTGTAGAGCAGCTGCCATTTTGGGGCTATATTATCGCAACGACTTTAAATGTTAGTCTGATATTTATGATTATGTATCCACTGGTCATTGAGAGTAATTATGGATTTAAACAATCACCTTGGCTAACCCGCTTAACACTCCCAATTATTCTTTATGTAGTCTACATCTTCTTATCAATGGGATACAGTAGCTTACTTGAATTTTTAAAGGTACTTCCTGAAACAAGTTCCGAGAATCAACAGTTACTTGAAGCACTTATAATAAGCAATCCTGTTCGTATGATCTTTTCAGCAGTTCTTGTTGCACCGATAATGGAAGAATGGATCTATCGTGGACTTGGCTTTAGAACCTTAATCCACCGAAATAAGTTTCTGGCATACTTTACAAGTTTCTTAGTGTTTGGATTTATTCATGTAGGAGCTGGACTGATAAGTGGTAATGGACTCTCTGAATTTTTATTTTTGCCAGCATATGGATTGTCAGGAATTATCTTTGGCTACAGTTATGAAAAGACGGGATCAATATATTTCGCTATGGCAGTTCACTTATTGAACAATCTCGTTGCGACTTTAAGTATTTTATTAACATAAACTAAGACAAAAGGTTCATACTATACTAAATCTTTTGTTTTTTTTATCGGACAAAGGTCCTGTTTTTAGGGGTGAAAAGGGCAAATGAGTTGACAATCTACAAAACCGGTTCATAAAATTGCAAAAACCCCTTTTTTTTATTTTGAAATGTGATATTATTATTGCGTGGAGGAGAAAGCTATGAAAAATAATGGATGGAATAATTTTACAAGTGGAGATTGGCAAACAGAAATAAATGTTGCGGATTTTATTAAAAAGAACATAACACGTTACGATGGTGACGATAGCTTTTTGGCTGGACCAACAGATTCAACTAAAAAACTTTGGGATCATTCTGAAGGATTATTAGCAAAAGAACTTGAACTTGGAGTTTTAGATATTGATACAGAACATATTTCTGGTGTTAATAACTTTAAACCAGGTTACATTATTAAAGAAGAAGAAAAAATTGTTGGGCTTCAAAGTGATGCCCCATTAAAAAGAATTATTAACCCTTACGGTGGAATTAGAATGGTTGACTCAATTCTAAATCATTATGACTACAAATGGAATGAAGACTTATCAAACTACTTCCACAAATATACAAAATCACATAACGATGGTGTATTTGATGCGTATACTCCAGAAGTAAGAGCAGCACGTAGTTCAGGATTAATTACTGGATTACCAGATGCATATGGCCGTGGTCGTATTATTGGTGACTACCGTCGTATTACTCTATACGGTATTGACTTCTTAATTGAAGAAAAGAAAAAAGACTTATTAGGAATTAAAGTAATCAATGAAAAAAATATTCAATTACGCGAAGAAGTAAATGAACAAATTCGTGCACTTATGGATACTAAAGCGATGGCAGCAACTTATGGTGATGATATTTCAGAACCTGCAAAAAATGCTCAAGAAGCAGTTCAATGGTTATACTATGGTTACTTAGCAGCAATCAAAGAAAATAATGGTGCTGCAATGTCACTGGGTAGAACATCAACTTTCTTAGACATCTATTTAGAACGTGATATTCAAGCGGGTCTTATTGATGAAAGTGAAGCACAAGAATTAATTGATCAATTCATTATGAAACTTCGTTTAGCACGTCACTTAAGAACTAAAGAATATGACGATCTCTTCGCTGGTGATCCAACGTGGGTTACTGAAGGATTAGGTGGTATGACTTTAGATGGTCAACACTTAGTAACTAAAAACAGTTTTAGATACTTACATACATTAACAAACTTAGGTTCTGCACCAGAGCCAAACATGACGGTATTATGGTCAAAAGACTTACCTTCAAACTTTAAAAAATATTGTGCGAAAATGTCAATTCAAACCGGTGCATTACAATATGAAAATGATGATTTAATGCGTCCACTCTTTGGAGATGACTATGCAATTGCTTGTTGTGTTAGTGCAATGGCAGTTGGGAAACAAATGCAATACTTTGGAGCACGTGCTAACTTAGCAAAAGCATTACTTTATGCAATCAACGGTGGTCGTGATGAAGTGAGTGGAAAAGTTGTTATCGAAGGCATTGAACCAGTAGAAGATCTTGTCTTAGATTACAAACGTGTTAAAGAAAACTATAAGATTGTCTTATTACAACTTGCGGGAACGTACGTTGATGCAATGAACGTTATCCACTACATGCATGATAAGTATGCATATGAAGCAGCACAAATGGCATTACATGATACTGATGTTGAACGTATTATGGCCTTCGGTATTGCGGGATTATCAGTAGTAGCGGATTCACTTTCAGCAATTAAATACGCAAAAGTTAAACCACTTCGTAATGAAGAGGGCTTAGCAATTGACTTTGAAATTGACGGAAGCTTCCCATGCTTCGGTAACGATGATGATCGTGTTGATGATATTGCGAAAGAAGTCGTTGAAATCTTCTTCAATAACATTAAAGATCAAGAAATCATTCGTGATGCAGTTCATTCAATGTCTCTATTAACAATTACATCAAACGTTGTTTATGGTAAGAAAACAGGATCAACTCCAGATGGCCGTAAAAAAGGTGAAGCCTTTGCACCAGGAGCAAACCCAATGCACGGACGTGATAAGAGTGGTGCTTTAGCATCATTAAACTCTGTTGCGAAACTTCCATATGAAGATGCATGCCGTGATGGTATTTCAAACACATTCTCAATTGTTCCACAAGTTCTTGGAGACAACTTAGAAATGCGTATTGATAATACAGTTAATATTCTTGATGGATACTTCGTACAAAACGGACACCATTTAAATGTTAACGTCTTAGATCGTGAAATGCTCGTTGATGCAATGAACAACCCTGCGAAATACCCAAGCTTAACAATTCGTGTTTCAGGATATGCTGTCCACTTTAATCGCTTATCCCGTGAACAACAAGAAGAAGTCATTAGCCGTACATTCCATGACGTGGTCTAATAACGGATTCGTAAGTAAGATAGAATCAATGGGGACACTTGATGGACCAGGTGTTCGTACCGTCGTCTTTTTTGGGGGATGTCCATTACGTTGCTCTTACTGCCACAATCCAGATTTCTGGAAAGTGGATACAGATGATAAAATAACTGTTGATGAATTATACAATAAAGTCGAACGTTTTACTCCATTTCATGGGGAAAATGGAGGTGTGACAGTATCCGGTGGTGAACCACTGTCACAGCCAGCCTTTTTAAGAAGTTTCTTTGCGAAATGTAAAGAAAACGGTATTCATACAACACTAGATACTTCAGGCTTTGGAAATGCGAAAAATTTCAAAGATGTACTTGAAGTTACCGATTTAGTAATCTTCGATTTAAAAGAACCAGATCCATTTGAATATCCAAAACTAACGGGTGTCGTAAAACGTGTATCTGATGAATTTGTTGCAGCAGTTCAAGAAAATAACAATCCGATGTGGATTCGAACTGTCATTGTTCCTGGGAAAAATGATACCTTTGAAAAAATGGATGAAATTGCCCGCGAAGTCAACAAACTAAAAAATGTCTTAAAAGTACAACTGCTTCCTTACCATACAATGGGAACATCAAAGTATAAAGACCTAGGTCTTGAATACCAACTTGAAGGTGTACCTGCAATGAGTAAAGATAAGATTAATGAGCTGTATGCTTACTTACAAAGTAAGTTAGATATTTATCAAAACATTTAGGGGGCTGTAACGAAAGTTATTTAGTCCAATCACAAAAAAGGCGGTAACCCTATATTAGGATTATCGCCTTTTTAGTATAATATACTTATGGAACAATACAATGTGAGTCCACGAGTATATGATCATTCTCCGCAAAATCATCATATACCATTTCAAATAAAATTACCACTACAAATTGGAATTTTGATTCATCAAGATGATCCAGTTTGGACATTTAATGAGGTGATGGAAGGAGTAAATTTAGCTCAGTTTCTTAAAGTAAGTAAATTAGGAAGAGAGCCATACAATCCCTTCATGATGTTAAAGGTAATCTTATTTTCTGAAATGCTAGGTGGCATGAGTTACAGAGAATTAGAAAATGCATGTAAAAATGATATTCGTTTTATGTTTTTAGCACAGGAACAAACACCAAGCCATAATACCTTTAAGAACTTTGTAAATGATCGTTTACTATTAAACATCCATGAAATCTTCTTAACCATCAATGAGTACTTAATTAAAACGAATCATATTAATATGGATGAATTGTATATTGATGGTACGAAAGTTGAAGCCAATGCAAATAAGTATACCTTTGTTTGGAAGAAGGTTGCGAGTAGAACACGTGATCGAAGACTTTCAGATACATTGACGATATTCGATACACTCATCAAGGATTATCGTTTTAATATTATCTATGATGAACTTAGTATTGAAGTGATTGATCATGTAGTAAGTCAAATAATACACCGATTAATTGAAGATGATATAGAACTAGTATATGGACAAGGTAAGCGTAAAACCCCCCTACAAAGGCTTTTAGATAAACTTGTCAATTATTTATATCAACTCTACTCTTGTATTGAGAAGATTACTATTTGTGGTGAAGATCGTAATAGTTATTCAAAAACTGATCATGATGCGACCATGATGCACATGAAGGAAGATTACTATGGCGGAACAAATTTATTCAAAGCAGGATACAATGTCCAACTTGGAGTGAGTGATGAATTTATTATGCACGCAAGTGTCATTCAAGATCGAAATGACCAAAAATCATTAATTCCATTCTTGAAGCAGTATCAAGAAATGTATCATCTAACACCAGAGAAAATAGTAGCAGATTCCGGATATGGTAGCTATGATAATTATATGTATCTCACATTACAGCACCGCAAACTATACATTAAATTTCATCAATATAGTCGAGAGAAAAGTGCAAAGTATAAACGACAAATATATAAACGAAACAATTGGAAGCGAGTAAAAGATAATCAATATCTTTGTCCTCAAAATCACCATACACAATTAATAAATGAATATGAGAATACAAAAGGATTATATACAAGAATCAATTTCACGTTAAGTACCTTAAAATGCGATAAATGTCCCGTAAAGAAAATGTGTACAGACTCAAAAGGGCATCGAAACATTACATACAATCCAATACTAGAAGAATTTCAGGATGAAGTGAGAAAAAATCTAAGTGGAGAAGAAGGAAAACGATTGAAAGATAATCGTTCTTATCAAAGTGAAGGAGCCTTCGCACAATTGAAATCAAAGCATGGAAAAGAACGATTTAGAAGAAGAGGATTGAAATCCGTTACTCTTGAAATGTTATTATCCTGCATTGGCTACAATTTAATGAAACACCACAATAAGAAAACAGTGCACTAGATAAGTTATCCACATAAAAATAAAGCAAGTTCTTTTTATAATGCGCGAAAACACCCTGCATACATTGTATAATTACGAATAACCTTATAAAAGCTGTCATTCCTACAATAAAGATACAAAAAAAGCTGTAACGCTAATAAATGATAATGAATCATCTATTTCGTTACAGCCCCTTTAAAAATCATGCTTTGTGTATAATACTTTCCCAATTATTTTAACGGGAAGATCTTCAATTTCGGCGGCTGAGAAATAGCGGGGTTTTACATTCGGATTTCCGGCTTCTAAGATGAGTGTATTGTCTTTTTTTATGACACGTTTAACGGTTGCTTCTTCACCGTTAATAAGGACGACCGCAATTGTATTGCTCTCTACATCATCAACTTCTTGAACATAGATTAAACTATCTGGAAAGATCTTATCTTCAATCATTGAATCACCCGTAACACGTAAAAAGTAATGGCCACGTTTCGCATCCAATGAGGAGACGACGACATAGTCTTCAATGTTTTCAACGGCATTTAAGTTATAGCCGGCTTTAACGACACCAAGAATTGGCTTTACAAGATCATACTTAAGGTATTCATCAATATCAATATCAAGAAATTCACTCAAGCGTTCTTTTGTTTTAGTATTCAAACTTTTTATTTCTCCTGATTCCCAACGGCTAAGGGTTGCTAAAGAAACATCGATTTCATGAGCGAATTCACTATTGGATAAGTTGGATGTGTATTTAAAATATGCAATTAAGTCTTTTAATGTCATAAGATCACCTCTCTATATTATAACGTATTTAGTGCATATCCGTAAATAGTTTTCATGAATTTGATAAAAAAGCGATATTTTATTACGTATCTTATTGAAATACGTAATAAAAGCGACTATACTTATAGCGAAGGGAGGCTAAATCATGTTGGAACGTCAAATATTGCATATTGATATTAATCATTGTTATGCTCAAATGATAGAGATGCTCTATCCAGATTTGAAAGAGGTTGCTATGGCTGTTGGTGGTGATGAAGAACGGCGTAGTGGAATTATTTTAGCGCGTAATTTAAAGGCTAAGGAAAAGGGCGTAAAAACGGCGGAGACCTTACGTGAGGCTTTGGCGAAATGTCCTGAACTTGTGATTGTCCCTCCACAGTTTCAATATTTTATATATTATGCTAATCAGGTGAAGGATATTTATCGTGAATATACGGATAAGGTGGAGTCCTTTGGTATTGATGAGGCATGGCTTGATTTAACGCATAGCCAAGCACTCTTTGGTAGTGCTGAAGCGATTATGGATGAAATCCAAGCGCGTGTTCTCAGTGAGGTCGGCTTAACGGTCTCATGTGGCTTATCCTTTAATAAGATATTTGCGAAGCTTGGCAGTGATATGATCAAACCAGCGGGGCGTGTGATTATTCGCCGTGATAATTATGAAGAGATTGTTTTCAAGTTACCCGTTGAGGATCTCTTATATGTGGGACCAAAAACAAAGGAGAAGTTCAATGAGCTTGGTATTATGAGTATTGGTGATTTGGCGAAACAACAGCGTTCTTATTTGAAAAATAAGTTTGGTAAGAATGGGGAGATGCTCTGGTATTTTGCGAATGGCTATGATCAAAGTGATGTTTCGCATAAGGATGTTTCTATGCCCTTAAAGTCAGTTGGAAATTCAATTACGACTCCAGCAGATATTCGAAATAGTACAGAAGCACTCATTGTCTTTCAAGTATTGGCAGAATCAGTAGCCTCCCGATTGCGTGATGCAGGTCTGGTTGGCAATGTAATATCCATATCACTCAGAAATACCGAGTTAAAAACAATAGTCCGTCAACGTAAGATCCAGCGTCGAACAGACTTGGCCTTTGAAATTATGGAAACAATACGGCCGTTACTTAAAGAGAATTACTATTTCGATTTGCCACTACGCAGTATTGGCGTGAGTGTGAGTAATGTGATACCGACGAATCATACGGTTCAGTTGAATCTATTTGTCGATGAAGAAGAACGCGAGAAACAAAGTAAGTTAGAATTAAGTATTGATGCCATTCGTACTAAGTTTGGACATCACAGTATTTCACAGTTATCCGTAAAACTAAATACCCAATTAACCGACTTTAATCCAAAGGCAGAACACGTCATTCATCCCGTGTCATGGTTTAAATAATGGAGATTTCAAAAGGTAAGATCTTGTATAAGCGTTATGTAAATATCATTGCGGAAATTGATAAACAAGGACGCATTAAACCGCTATACCTACGGTGGGATAATCAAGAGTTGTATCAGATTGATAAGATTATAGAAGTACGGCAGGCAGTCTCAAAGGTGGGCGGAAATGGACTCTTGTATGTTGTTCGTATTCAAAATCAAAATCGACGCCTCTTTTATGAAATAAATCGTTGGTTTATTGAATCGTATACGCCGTAGGAAGAAGCAGTTTAAAAAGTGGTGATATTTTTGCTATAATATGGATATTGAAAAGAGATGAGTATGAAATTATTTGACGGGTATAAAATAAAATCAATCGCATCAATTGGTGCAAAATTCTTAGAAGCGGTCTTTGAAATTATGATTCCGCTCTTTATGGGGCGTTTAATTGATGTTGGAATTACAGGAAATGATACAGCGGTGATCATACAAAGTGTCATTTGGATGTTAGTTTTAAGTATTGTTGGATATGGCTTTGCCCTTGTTTGTCAAATCAATGCTTCGATCGTATCGCAGGGTGTGGGCGGACGACTTCGTAGTCAACTGTTTGCCAAAGAATTATCCTTAAATAATGCCATGGTCAATCGTTATTCAAGTACAAGCTTAAGCAATCGTGTCTTACTGGATACAATCTATGTCCAAGATATGATTGCACGGATTATTCGTTTGGGTATTCGTGCACCATTTCTTATCATCGGAACACTGGGAGCACTCATGATGATTCATCGTGACTTAGCCATCATTTTACTTATTGCGATTCCGATATTTTCACTTGTGATTGGATTCTTTATGTTTATGAGTATGAAAAAACATAAACAAGTCAATGATCAACTGGATGGATTAGTTTTAAAGGTCAGTGAGATTTTATCAGGGAGTAGAATTATTCGTGCCTTCTCAAAACAAGAGGTGACAGACAAACAGTTTGTAGTCCAAAATGAAAAGTTGTATGAGGCTCAACATAAGGTGGGATGGTATGCAACGCTGGCCAATCCCTTTACAACACTGATCATGAATGGACTATTAATCTTACTTGTCTATGTATCCGGAATAAATATTAATATTGGAACGATGAGTCAAGGTCAAACCTTAGCGGTCATTAATTATTGTAGCCAACTGCTTTTAACGCTTATTGTTACGATGAACTTTATTATGGTCTTAGCCCGTGGTATGACATCATACAAACGAATTCAAGACATTATGAACATTGAAGATGAAGTGATTCAACATAAACAGCTTACTGATGATCACTTAAATTTAAGTTTTAATCAGATTAGTTTTAGTTATCCAGATGAGAAGCGTAAGATCCTTGATAATGTAAGTTTTGAAATTAAAGCAGATGAGGTCATTGGAATCATTGGCTTAACAGGAAGTGGTAAAAGTACAATCTTAAAGTTAATTGTAGGCTTACTGACTCCAAGTAGTGGAGAAATTTTAATTAATGAGCAACATATTCAATCCTTTAATGCGAAAAGTATTCGAGATCACATTGGCTACATACCTCAAAAGCCACAATTTTTAAGTGGACGTTTGGATGATAACATTCAAATGCAAGCAGAGGTTGATGTGAAACAAATGTTATTGGATGTTGAAGGTCATGATATTTTAAATAAGGGCTTAGAGAGTAGTGTCGAAGAGGGGGCAAAAAACTTCTCGGGTGGACAAAGACAACGGATTAATATTGCACGAGCGATGGCAAAAGATCCAAAACTCTTACTCTTTGATGATAGTTTTTCAGCCCTCGATAATTTAACGAGTGCCCGCCTTTTAAAAACACTCCGTACAAAATACAAACACATTCCAAAAATTATTACATCACAGCGGACGGCTCCAATAGAGAAAGCCGATAAAATTATTGTGCTTGATCAAGGACGAATTATTGGAGTGGGACGTCATAGTGAACTTTTAAAACATAATGAACTGTATCAAAATATTTATGCCTTAGAAAAAGGAGGTGTAAATCATGAATAGAACATCAAAAATGATTCTCGCACTTTGTGTTATCTTATCCTTTATTGCGGCCTTTGCCTTAGTCATTGTGCCACGATTTATTGGAGAAGCAGTCGATGTGATGATTGGAGTAAATAATGTTGACTTCACAGTTGTGATCCAAATTTTAATGAAGGCCCTTCTTGCCTATCTGATCTATTTTGGAGTCAGTTGGCTCAGCAACTACATTTTGAATGAAATTTCACTTCGTTTTGTATTTAAATTACGCAATCAACTTGAGTATCATCTCATGCGAAATCCCTTTAGTTATTTGGATAGTGTAGCACATGGTAAACTCTTAAATCTGTTTACATTAGATGGTGAACTACTCATTGATGGGATATATCAAGGACTCACCCAACTTTTAAATGGTATCTTTGTGGTGATCATTGCCCTATACTTTATGTTAGAGGTTAGCTTATTGATGAGTCTCTTAGTTATTTTGACGGTCCCAGTTATGATCCTCACATCTAGAGCAATTTCGAAGCGTAGCCAACAGCTCTTTCGCACACAACAACGATTGGCTGCAAGTATGAATGCCCACGTTAAAGAGTCTTTAGAAAATCATGAACTTATTGTGAATTATAATTATGCTGAAGTATCGATGGATAAATTTGAAGCAATACATAAGGAGTACAATCAAGTTGGAGAAAAGGTCCAAATATTAGGAGCACTTGTAAATCCGACAGTACGCGTCATTAATAATATTAGCTATGCCTTACTTGGATTATTGGGTGCCTATAGTGCGCTACACTATGGACTCAGTGTTGGAAGTTTAATGGCCTTTATCAGTTATTCGATTTTATTTAGTAAACCCTTTAATGAATTCAGTGCAATCATTAGTCAACTTGTCGCAGGTAAAACAAGTTATGAGCGTATGCAAGCCGCACTTAAGGTTCCCTTTGAAAGTGATGGTATAAATGATGTGAGTCTTAAGGGTGAGCATGTTCAATTTGAACATGTAAACTTTGCCTACAATAAAGACTATCCAATTATTAAAAACTTAAACTTAGATATTGCGCCCCTTTCTAAGGTTGCGATTGTGGGTCCAACAGGGGCTGGAAAATCCACCTTAATTAATATTTTAATGCGTTTCTATGATGTTGATTCAGGAGCAATTAAGATTGATGGATACGACAGCGCACATCTAAGTAAACATAGTTTAAGAAGTGTGTTGAGTATTGTGCTGCAAGAACCATGGTTATCTAGTGGTAGTATTCGCGATAACATCAAGTATGGACGCGTCGATGCCAGTGATGAAGAAATGATTGCGGCTGCGAAACAAGCAGGATGTTATGATTATATTATGCAACTGGATCAAGGTTTTGATACGATGGTTACCTCAACAAGCTCTACAATGTCTGTTGGACAAAGACAGATGATTACGATTGCCCGGGCAATACTTGTCGATGCTCCAATCATTATTCTGGATGAAGCCACAAGTAATATCGATATTCTCTCTGAGGCTAAAATACAAAAAGCCTTTGAAGATGTTATGGCGCATAAGACCAGTTTCTTTGTAGCTCATCACTTATCAACTGTTGTGGATGCGGATATGATCTTAGTTATGAAAGATGGAGAACTTATAGAACAAGGATACCATACAGAGTTGATGCAGGCACGTGGTTTCTATTATGAAATGGTCCACTCTAATCAACTTATTGATGAGGATTAGAAATTGTTGTATAAGAATAAATTAAAAAGGTATAATAGAGACAACAAACGTTAGAAAAGAGGGTTAAGTATGAATTGGATGATAGGTGGAGGCATTTTTGCTCTTATTTACTGGATTCTTAGTTTGATTGTACAAATTGGAGTTGCGGCACTTGTAATTTTCGGAATTCTTAAATTAATCAACTACTATAGAAGTGGTGGCAG
>JAAZDN010000109.1 GCA_012512805.1 Erysipelothrix sp.
CTTCTGGGTCAGGTAAGTATAATGCCTCACTGTACCCGTGATCTGATGCACCTTCAACATTGACTTGGTTTTCTAGTAAGTGACGTAACATCCCGCCTAAGTCACCGCGTGTTGGTAATAATAAAGCTAAGTGATATAAACCAGTCGTTCTTTGTGATTTTTCAGTTGTCGTTGGGTAAATTGAGATAAGGACTGTTCCATCTGGTGTTCCTAAGTGGTAGATTTTTTCTTCGTTATCTTTGCTTAGTAAAGTTAAGCCGATTTTTTCCTCATAAAAACTTGCTAATTCAGTTGGTTTTAACGCGTTTAATTCAATTCCAGTTGTTTGGATAGTTGTTGCTGATTGTGTAATTGCTTCGGTTGTCATATATGTATCTTCCTTTCAGTTGTTGCTTTTCTTTAATATCATTCAAACGTCAACTTGATGATATCATGATAAAAAGCAGACATCAATACGAATTCGAGATAAACAACACTTAAGAACACATTGACGATTAAGTCTATTTTTTAAGAGGGAAAACGAGCTATAGGGGATAATTTTCGACAATGAATCAATTATTTAATATAATGTATAGTAGAAACTATTAAATGTCTCGGAAGGAGAATATATATGAATATCATGTGGATAATTATCGCCGTTATCGTGGTCATCGCGATTATCTGGGTACTTATTTATAATAATTTAATTAAACGTCGTAACTGGGTAGATGAATCATTTAGCCAAATCGATGTACAGCTACAACGTCGTAACGATTTAATTCCAAACTTAGTGAACACGGTAAAAGGTTATGCGAGTCACGAAAGAGAAACTTTAGAATCAGTCACTCAAGCAAGACAACAATTGATTAACTTGCCAAGTGATGCGGATCCAGCTGAAATTAATGCTAAGTCTAATGAATTATCAGGAGCTCTATCAAGACTATTAGTTGTCGCAGAGCAATATCCAGATTTAAAAGCGAATACGAACTTTACACAATTGCAATCAACCCTTGAGAAAACGGAGCAACAAATTGCGACGGCACGTCAACTGTACAACTCAACTGCAACCCAATATAACACAACCGTTGAAACAGTGCCGACGAATATTGTGGCAAATGTTCATGGCTTTAATCGACGAAGCTTACTAGAAACTCCAGAGGAAGCACGCCAAGTACCAGAAGTTCAATTTTAATAATCATTATAAATGATGCGACTTACCTAATAAGGTAGGTCGTTTCTTTGTTATTAAATAATTCATACAAACATGCTAAGATGGATATACGAAGGTCAGTAGGCGTATCTCTAGCAATTGCTTGTTAACTATTATAGAATATTTTTATGGAGAGATGTCATTGAGATACTCATTTGATACTATTAACTTCGGATAGTAAATGAATAATTGCATAATAATGCTTAGTTATTATTGTGCTGACTCATATAACTGCCATGGAATATAAGGGGAGTTTAATAAAGGTAATATGTAACATAAATGTCACATAAACTCGTGTTTTAACACTATTAATTTATGAATAAAATGGGTAGAATGTAGTATATTATGTTAAGAGATTAAATTGGAAGAAAGGAGGATGCGAGTGTGAGTCGTGTAAATTTATATGTTCATTATGATTCTGTTACTAACCATATTATGACTCGAGGTATTGATC
>JAAZDN010000110.1 GCA_012512805.1 Erysipelothrix sp.
GAAATGTTTGGAACAAAGTGTCCATCCATAACATCAAAGTGAATCCAATCAGCATATTTATTTATTTCTATCATTTGCTCATGTATCTTAGTAAAATCTAGGGCTAAGACTGATGGTGCTATTTTAATCATCTAATACCTCTTTCTTGTATCGTCAATATCTTGATAGAATTTGACGTAGTTTTCATAACGTTTTAATACAATGGTGCCAGCTTCAACTCCAGATCGAATTGCACAGCCTGGCTCATTGATGTGATAACAATCTCTAAAGCGACAGTCTTGTGCTGGTTCTTGAAACTCTAACATACTGTCTCGTAGTTCTTCTTTTGAGAGTTGTGTTAAATCAATCTTTGAAAATCCTGGTGTATCCGCAACCCACCCTTTTGCAACGGGTAAAAACTCAACATGACGCGTTGTATGTTTACCCCGACCCAGCGCCTTGCTTGTTTCTTGAATTCTTAAATCAAAGTTTGGATTAATACGGTTGAGTAAGGAAGATTTACCTGCCCCACTTTGTCCACTAAGCACCGTAAACTTATTTGCTACGAGCTCTTCAATTTCGGATGTATCATAGTGTTTACCACTACGAACCACCTTATAACCACTCTTTTCATAATCGTTAATATCATCATGAACATAATGACCTGCATCAATAAGATCCATTTTTGTAACAACTAAGACAACATCAATATGATGGAAATTGGCCATAATTAACATTTGATCGACAAGGTTGACTGAAAAGTCTGGATCAACAGCTGACATGACGATAATCATTTGATCGATATTCGCAATTGGTGGTCGATTCAAATCATTGATACGTTTTTCAATGTTCACAATGACTGCTTTTTCTTCACGCATTTCAATCTCAACAAAGTCACCAGCACGTGGTGTTTGAATGATTCTCATCTTACCACTGGCAATAGCCTTAGTGATCGTCTTATCATCAAGTAAGACCTCATATTGATTTGAAATTAACTTTATAATACGACCGCGGCTCAAGTGAAAATCCGTCCATTACTTGTGTACGTTGTATCGCCTGGATCTTCAGGTTCTGGCTCCACGTCTGGTGGTGTTTCTTTTTGTACAGAATAGAAGTATAAGGTTATGAAGTTGTCTTCATTTTGAACATAAAATTGATTTCTTCCTGGTGTTGAATATTCAACGACATTAATTTGATCTCCAGCTACAAGTTTTCCGTTACCATCGGTAATGGCTTCAAGTTTCACAACAGCTCCCAATTCTTCAAGTAATGATTTAGCACTGTTCATTTCCATACCATAGATACCATCAGGAATCTTAAATTCTGGAGCTTTAATGACAATAAACTTCACTTCAGAACTCACATTAGGATCAAGCTTTTGATTCATTGGAATGCTCTGTGAAATGATCGTATTGACATCTTTACTATTATCACTAACATACTCAACTAATATGCGAAGATTTGTATTCGCAAGTTCATCGCGTACTTCAACAATATTACGACCAACATAGTTACTAAAGACAAGATATTTCCCTGATGAAATCGTAATATCAATACTACTTCCCTCATCGGCCATTTCACGGGCCTTTGGTGTTTGTTTAATGATGTGGTCTTTCTCAATTTCATCATCTAAGCTCTTATCTGTTATACCCACTACAAATCCTTGACTCTCAAGTAATTCTTTTGCGGCTTCAAACTCTAAATTCACAATATCAGGAACTGCCTTTTGGACAATGACTGCTTTTTTTGGCCACACAAGTACGACGACGATCATAAGTACTATTGCTGCCATTGCTCCAATAAGTATCTTCTTTTTATTTTGACGCTGTTTTGTTTTTGTATTGAGAACGTCAATTGAGTTGATGACCTTTGTTTCAGCATGTTCAATGTTTTCAACATGCTCCTTTAACATTGCCTCATTACTGCGTGATAGAAGCAGGACACTTTGAAGATCGTCCAACATATCTTGAGCGGAGCTAAAGCGTTGTTTTTGATCCTTAAAGGTCGCCTTAATAATGTTATTTTCTACAGCCTGTGGAATCAAACTGTTTTCTTCACGAATGCTTGGAAGTGCTTCATTAATATGTTGCATGGCAATCTGAATTGCGGTTTCACCACGATGTGGAACTCGTCCTGTTAAAAGTTCATAGAAGACGATACCTAGGGCATAGATATCACTTTGATACGTTGCGGTTTCACCACGTGCTAGCTCTGGAGCTAAGTAATGAACACTTCCCATGACCATTTCTTTCTGGGTTAAATGAAGGGCATTTTGGGCTAAGGCAATTCCAAAGTCGGTAATAATAACCGTACCATCAGCCTTCACTAAGATATTTTGAGGTTTAATATCACGGTGGATAATGTTACTCTTATGCGCTTCAACAACAGCACTGATTAACTGTTTCATAATGTAGATGGCTTCTTCAATGTATAGACCACCACGTTGGACAATGAGATCTTTTAAGGTCTGTCCATCCACATATTCCATGACGATATACTGGCGTGAATCAAATTCTCCAATGTCATAGATTTCGATAATGTTTGGATGATTCAGTTTTGATACTGCGACCGCTTCATGTTTAAAACGAAGCAGTGATATCGCATCATTACTTAATTCATTGCGTAATATTTTAATGGCGACATTACGTTCAAGTAGAATGTCATAGGCTAAGTAAACATCAGCCATTCCACCTTGTCCAATTAACTTCACGATTTCATAGCGTTTTGCTACAATAATTCCCTTATTCATAAGCGCCACCACGCTCTGCTAAGATCACCGTAATGTTATCGTAGCCACCTGCCTCGTGGGCAACTTGAATTAATTGATTCAAGTGTACTTCAACATTACCTACTTGATTTAATATACGTTCAATGATTGATTCAGAAACATATCCGGATAAGCCATCTGAACAGAGTAATAACGTGTCGTATTGATTGACTTCTAAAAGGTCAATACGTACATTTGAGGCAATACCTAAGGCATTTGTCAAAACATTACGTTGAGGATGAAAATCAATTTCATCACTCGTAATTTGTCCATTGTTTAACAGTTCGTTAACAAGTGAATGATCTTGTGTCACTTGTTTGAGTGTATTGTCTTTAAGAATATAGGCACGGCTGTCTCCAATATTAATAATGATTGTATATTGATTAAAGATCATCGCTCCAACTAAGGTTGTTCCCATGCCTTCATACTCAAGATTTTGCTCAGCAAAAAGCGCAACCTCATCATTCGCTAAACGGAGGTTTTTTTCTAACCAGAGTTTGGCACTGATTACTGTTGTGAAGTTTGTTGTATGGCTAAAGGCATGCGCCATAAATTTTATGGCTGTTAAAGAGGCAATCTCACCTGCCTTTGATCCACCGATGCCATCACAAACAAGCATTAATGTATTATCATCTTGATTATTGACGATAATATAATTATCCTCATTGTTTACTCTCACTAATCCAATATCACTTTTACCTGCTATTATCATAATTTACCTCTCTGCTTGTGCTCTTAATTGTCCACATGCTGCTTCAATATCATCACCATGTTTTGCTCGAAGTGTTGCCTTCACATTTAATTTCATCAACATATCATAAAATCTTAAGGAGTTTTTATCAGATGAAGATTTAAAATCTGCTTCATCAACACTGTTGTATGGAATTAAATTAATGTAGGCATTACGCCCTTTTACAAGCTCTGCTAACTGTCTTGCACATTCTGGCGTATCATTTTCACCTGCTAATAATATGTATTCTAGAGTAATACGACGATTGCTCTTTTGACTGTAATAATCCAGTGCCGCAAGTAATTCTTTTAATGGATACACCTTATTGATTGGCATGATCTTACTGCGTAGTTCATCATTTGGAGCATGTAATGAAATTGCAAGGTTGTATTGATACTGTCCATCTGCAAATTCAATAATTTTCGGAACAAGTCCACATGTACTCACCGTAATACGACGTGCTCCAATCGCTAGTCCTAAATCACTGTTCACAATGTTCATAAACTTAATGATATTGTCATAGTTATCAAAGGGTTCACCAATACCCATAATAACAATATTACGGACACGATCATCCACTTCATCAAGATATTTTTGCACATACATAATTTGTTTGACCATTTCACCGGTTGTGAGACTGCGTTTCTTTTTTAAAAGTCCACTGGCACAGAATTTACATCCCATGGCACATCCGACCTGTGAGGTTACACAGACACTCTTACCATAATCATTGTTCATTAAGACCGTTTCAATAAGATGTTTATCTTCAAGTTCAAATAAGAATTTAACCGTACCATCCGCTGATTCTTGTTTCGTTCTTAATTTGAGTTCTGAGAGATTAAAATCATCGGTTAAATGTTCACGTAAATCTTTTGCTAAATCACTCATTGCATCAATAGTATCGACACGCTTTTGATAGAGCCACGCATAAAGTTGTTTCGCTCTAAATTTTTTCATATTTAAATTGCCTAAATAGTCTTCGAAATCCTGAACGCTATAAGCATATATATCTTTCATTTCATCACCACTTCTATCTCTCTATTTTACTTAATTTTTAACTTTTAAGCAATCCGCTCTAAGACTGCAATATAAAAACTATCACTTTGATGCTCATACCCAAAGATTGTTTCTTCAAACTTTAGCTTAAAATTGGGATACGTATTCAATAGATATTTTATCTGTTGTTCATTTTCTTTTTTATTGATCGTACATGTTGAGTAGATGAGGCTACCACCATCCTTAACCATCTTGACACTACTATCAATAATCTCACGTTGTAGTATCACAATACTATCAATATCTTCTGGTTTAATGTGCATTTTAATTTCAGGCTTACCACGCATGACTCCAAGGCCTGTACACGGTACATCAACTAAGACCTTCTCATAGGCTTCCTCATCTAAAATATCACTTAAGAAGCGGGCATCATGATTAAAGACACGAATGCTTTCAATACCTAAGCGAGCACATTCATTTCGAATCAGATGACTGCGTGATTCATGCAGTTCAACCGCATCAAGTTTCCCTTTATCATGGCGAAGACTCGCTATATGGATGGCCTTTGTTCCCGGCGCACTACACGTATCTAAAATTGTATCATCAACATTTGCATTCACATGATGGGCTACCAATTGACTGGCCGCATCTTGAACACTGACGAGACCTTTTTTAAAGTACTCTGTTTCAAAAATATTTCCATCAAAATATACTTCTTCAGGTGCTAAATGCCCCTTTGAAAAACGATCATCCATCTTCAATAAATCATCAGTAGAGATCTTATGGTGATTACTGCGTAATGTTACTGTATTTCTTGTCAAATTATATTTTAAGATTTCAAGCGTACGCTCATGTCCATAGTGGGCTATCCACAGGTGGACCAACCATTCAGGATGACTGTACTTTAGGGCCATTTCAGAGGGTTGATCATCACTAAGTACTAAAGGATCTGTTTTAAGACAATTATTTAAGACAGCATTCACTAGTTTTGTGTACCGTTTCTTTTCAATCTGTTTACTAATTTCCACAATATTGTTGACGATGGCATAGTCGGGCTTATCACTAAAGCGTAACATGTAGACTCCTAAATCAAGAAGAGCACTCACCTTTTGCTTTAGCTTTGTTTCGGTAAATTGACGCCATGTTGCAAAGACATAGCGATAGTTACGAATCGTTCCATAAACAAGTTCCGTAATGAGCGCAACATTATAGTCATCATCGACCTGTTTCAAAAGAAGGCTTGCATAGGCACCTTGGTACTGTGTTGCATAAATAATTTCATATGCTTTTTGTATGTTTTTCATTATTCAATCTCCATTGGATTTACATCCACTAATACATTTACATTGTGTAGTTTTGATAAGAGTTCATTTTGAACCTGAGTATACTCATCAATCATTCGCTCTAAATTCTTACCTCTTAAAATAATTTGTTTACGCTCAAAGAGGTTAATCTTAATAAGATCACTAGGACCAATCACATCGAAGGATAGATCTTTTAGATTTTGATAAAGTAAGGCTGTTTTCTCTTCAAGGACTTCCATATTTTTGGCACTGATGATGATTTTAATCATGTAAGAATATGGAGGATAGTTCGCAAGGTGGCGGTACTTCATTTCTAAATTAAAGAAGCGAATGTATTCATTCTCACAGGCTAAAACGATGGCATAGTGCTTTGCATCAAAGGATTGAACTATTAGTTCACTTGCGAGATCTCCACGTCCTCCACGACCTGATACTTGGTTGATAAGATTAAAGGTATCCTCAATGGCACGATAACTACTGCGAGCTAACATTGCATCAGCATTTAAAACAGCGACAAGTGTGACACGGTGAAAATCTAAGCCCTTCGCAATCATTTGGGTACCTAGTAGTATATCTCCAGATAATTCAAACTCATTCAGTAAGCGTTCATGACTGCCCTTCTTACTCACCTGATCACTGTCCATTCGGACAATCTTAGCCTGTGGTATGAGTTTATGTAATTCATCTTCAACCTTTTGGGTTCCAAAGCCTGAGTGGTTAAATTTTTGATGGCCACAATGATCACATTGTGTTGGTAAGTATTCAATAACGCCACACATATGACAGACAAGTTGATGATCACTTCGGTGATAACTCATTGAAATGTCACAGTTTTTACACATCTTCACTTCAAAACAGTTCGCACACGTAAAGATTGGTGCATAACCA
>JAAZDN010000111.1 GCA_012512805.1 Erysipelothrix sp.
ACATTCCTAATTTAAATGATTCTGAAACATCTACTAAAGATTGTTCACTTGCGTGTGATCTTTGAGCAGTACTTAAATCTTGAACCTTAACTCGTTCTGCAGTTCCGGAGTTCATGATAATACTCTTAAGAGCTTCTCCTGAACCACCTAAGATAGCGTGGCCAAAAGTATCATGTTTTGATTCTGCCGCTGATAAGTATGTTCCATCTTCATAGCGTGCACCTTCTGAAATAACAATGTAACATTTATTTTTTTCATCAATGTGTTTTTTAAGTTCTGCTAAAAACACTTCTTTATCAAATGGTACTTCTGGAAAAACCATAAGGTCAACAACACCTGTTAAGGCACCTGCTGCTGCAAGCCAGCCTGCATCTCTACCCATAGTTTCTAGAATAAATACTTCTTGTCTTGTATAAACATTGTAATCTTGCCATGTTTGGTAAGCAGTGTTTGCGATAAATTTCGCAGCACTTGCATATCCTGGACTGTGATCAATAACCATTAAGTCATTATCAACAGTTTTTGGACATCCAACAAAACGACGACCTTCAATGTTATGTTTTGCTGCATACTCACTTAAGGCAGCAACTGTATCCATTGAGTCATTTCCCCCTGTGTAGAACATTACTTCAATATCATATTTTTCCATTACTTCAAATAAGCGTTTGAAGTCTGCTTCGTTTTCTCTTAATAATTTGTAACGGCAGCTTCCTAAAGCGGCAGCTGGTGTTTGTCGTAAGATTAAGTTTTCTTCTTCACTCATATCAGTTAGGTCATAGAACATTTCTTGAAGAATACCTTCAATACCGTGTAATCCACCGTAAACTTTTCCGTAAACTGGATTTAATTGATTTGCTTTAACAACTCCAGCAATTGTTGCGTTGATTACTGATGATGGTCCACCAGATTGTGCTACTAATGCGTTAGCCATATATATACTCCTCCTCATAATTCAAGATTTATTATACCTCATTTTTAACATTAACACAAAGGTGAATGAACTTATTAATTGATTAGTCTACACTTTCTAAATATTCATAGTAGTTTTCATAATCAGAGTCTAATAATTCTTGTTCTTTCACAATTAATTGTTGGACTTCATTTAGTTTTTCATAGTCATCGTAAACATTTGGATCAAAGGTTGATGCTTCTAATATTTTGATTTTTTCTTCTCTCTCACTAATTGATGCCTCTAGTTTCTTTACCCAGTTATTACTGTATGATGTTTTCTTAGGTTTTGTAATAACATCGTTTACTCGATTGTTTTCAATGACCTGTACTTGTTGCTTATCAATGTACTCACTGTAGGTCCCATCAAAGTATTTCACTTCATTATCCTTTAATACAATGATCTTTGATGCAACTTCATTAATGAAATGACGATCATGTGATACAAAGAGTATCGTTCCATCATACGTATTCATCGCATCGGCGAGGGCACGTTTACTTAAGATGTCCAAGTGGTTGGTAGGCTCATCAAGCACTAGAACATTTGTCTGTGATAGCATTACTTTTAAAAGTGAGAGTCTCACCTTCTCACCACCTGATAAAACACCCACTTGTTTAAAGACATCATCGGCTGAAAAGAGAAAGTTTCCAAGTAAGGTTCTTACTTCACTTTGAACTAAGTTAGGATAGCTATCCCACATATCTTCAAGAACCGTCTTGTTAGAATCAACTTGGGCAAGTTGTTGATCAAAATAACTTGTTGTAATGGAATGTCCCCATAAAAATTCTCCGGATAGTTTAGAAACTTGATCCATTAAGGTTTTGACTAGGGTTGACTTTCCTGTACCGTTATCTCCAATAATCGCAATTTTTTCACCCCGAAATATTTCAAAACTTACTTCAGCTAACACCTTATCATAACCAACGGCAAGCTGGTTCACTGTTAAAACCTTATTACTTCCGCGTGTTGCACTTTTAAAATTAGCCTTAAACACTTGCTTATCGTGTTTATCCAGTTCAATCTTGTCCATTCGTTCTAAGTATTTAATCTTAGATTGCGCAAAGGCAGCCTTTGAACTCTTATGTCTAAACTTCTCAATAAGTTCTTCTAAACGTTTGATTTCTTTTTGTTGTTGAATATAGTATTTCTTTTGATTGAGCATTGCCTGTTCTTTTAATATTTCAAACTGACTGTAATTGCCGCTGTAACTTGTGAGTTTCGCAAACTCAATATCCCAAATCTTATCGACAATGTTATCAATAAACATCTGGTCATGTGAAACAATAATGAGGGCTTGTTCGTATTTCTTTAAATATCCTTCTAGCCATTCAATTGTCGACAAGTCTAAGTGGTTGGTTGGCTCATCCAGTAAGAGTAAATCTGGTTTTTGTAGTAGTAACTTCGCAAAGGCAACCTTAGTTCTTTCACCGCCGGATAAACTCTTAACAACTTGATCATATCTTGAACGATCAAATCCAAAGTTTTCAAGTACCTTGTGCATTTCAAATTCAAAGTTGTAGCCACCAAGCATTTCAAAGCGTGTCGTTGTTTGTGCATAACGTTCTAAAAGATCAGTATTATCCGGATCTTTTTTTAGAGCTTCTTCAATACTTTTTAACTTCTCAAGTTCATTTTTAACACGATCAAAAACTAAACTGACTTCTTCTAATATTGTATTGTCTTCATTTGAGACAGAGGCTTGACTGAGATAGGCAATTTCGATATCTTTTCCCTTATTCTCAAATCCATCATCTAGACTTTCTTCACCATTGATGATGCGCATCAGTGTTGTTTTTCCGGCACCATTACGGCCAACAATTGCTACCTTTTCACCACGTTTAATATTGAAGTCAATGTTATCAAAAACAAAGGTCGTTAAAAACTGTTTACTCCCATCTTTAATTTGGTATATCATCTAATTCCCCTAACTTAAAATAACTATGTATTGCTTCAGCAAGTACACTTGCGTACTTACCCTTTTGTTCTTTATATGCTGTTGTTGCATTTTCATCAAAAATACTAAAGTATTCTATTTTAACAGCTTCCATACCTTGACGATTATTTAGCGCGAAACTTGAATTGGCGTCTCTAGATAATTCAGAGAAGGTTGCGGCTGCTGTTGCCTTACCTCCAGCTTCACGGACAGTAATAACACCATCGAGTCCACGATACTTATTTGGATATACAATTCCCGTCTCATTATAGGCTTGAAGATCCGTATTATTAAGCATACGATCTATAAGGTGAAAAGAAAAATGATTGGATGCAAAGGCTGAGTGATACAGTCGAAGTCCTCCTACTGGACTCTCGTTAAATCCAAGTTCAATATAATACTTCGCTCCACTCGCATACGCCCTATCAAGGCGCCCGTCAATACCGTATGTATTTATAATATGAGATTGACTATCTCGAGTTATGAGTACCTTATAGCCATAACTTTCTAACTCTTTTTTAATAAGCTCGGCTTGTGAGTACAACTCATCTGCTTGAACCATCCCTAAGAATGTTCGTCCATAATTATCAAAATATCCATTTTCATTAATACCATAATTTGGATCTAAGACGATGTCATACACCTCTTCATTTTTAGCTGGTTCTACTTGAATAAATAAATAATTACCACTTAAAAAATTATGATGGTTTTGATCATCAAAGATACTACGATCTGCCATAAGCTTTACTACACGATCTTGATTTAATCGTCGAACTAAGTGAAGCTCATCATAGAGGGGCTCAGTAAAAATAACTCTACGTTTCACCAAATCGATATTCATAAACACTTCATAAAATCCAAAGGGTAAATTTTGAAGGGCAATTTGACCATCTACATTGCGATCTACTAAATACGTAAACTCTTCATTCGTACAGACGTTTCTTAATAGAATCGTTTTTCCTACGAGTTTGTCAGGAGTATTAATAACATATTCTTCTTGAAATAAATTTAATGTTTCACCATAAAACATATAATCTTGAATAAAGATATTATCAGTAAAACGATAATCAGCGAACGTATTAATGATCTGCTCTTGTTCAAAATCACAAACTACCGTGTTACCTACAATAGGCGGCTCGGGATTATTCTTTTTATAAAGAATAAATGTTGCGCTCACTAAAACTATGAGTACGCAAATTATTATAATGATTCTTTTTTGCATACGATTCGCATATCGATTTACTTCAGGTTTACGTTGTTTAAATGGCATGTGATCAAATCTCCTCATCATACAATTTTAGCATATAATCACCATTCTAGCACCTGTCCTTCAC
>JAAZDN010000112.1 GCA_012512805.1 Erysipelothrix sp.
AAAATGCTTTCAGAAATTGCTATTCATGATCCAAAAGGATTTGAAGTTATTGCAAATCAAGCTAAAGAAGCATTAGCGAAGTAAGGCAGTGACAGAAACGCGAGAACTTATACGTCATATCCTAGTTGATGTCTTTGATGATGTCTTAGGGTTACAAGAAAAATACTTAAAAAGTCATGGCGTTCCATTAACTATTAATGAAGTTCACACGTTGGAAGCAATATTAAAGGCAGGCGATAACAATCGCATGAGCGATATCGCCGACAGTCTTGATATTACGCTCTCAACTTTCAGCATCAATATCAAACGCTTAATCAACAAAGGTTATGTCGAAAGAGTTGCTGATGATGTCGACCGTCGTATAGGAAGATTATCTTTAACTGAAAATGCTGAAAAAGCGATCGAAGTTCATGAGCTATTTCATGATCAATTAGTGGATTCACTGTTTGCAGATTTAGCTATCGGTGATGATAAAGTCTTAATTGAATCACTGGTGAAGATAGATAATCATTTTAAAAAAATGAAGAAAGAATATAGCTCTAACAATCGTTAGAGCTATATTTTTTATGTTATGATAATGCAGGTGATAAAATGAAAATATTAATTGCGACACACAATGTCAATAAAGCAAAAGAGTTTAAAGAACTTCTTGGATCAAGCTATGAGGTCTATACACTTAAAGATGTTGGTTATACACAAGAAATTGTTGAAGATGCTACAACATATATTGGAAATGCAACACTTAAAGTTGATGCATTAAAGGATAAATTTAAAGATTACATCATTATCAGTGACGACTCAGGCTTTAGTATAAAAGCACTGAATTTCGAGCCGGGTGTTTTTTCTGCGCGTTATTTAGGAGAAGATACGCCATATATTATTAAAAATCAAAAAATATTAGATTTAATGAAAAACGAAAATGATCGTCAAGCTACTTTCATGTGTGCAATGACTCTATATTATCAAGGACATTATTTCCAAACGCAACAAGTTGTTTACGGCCAAGTAGCAAAAGAAATCTTAGGTGATGGTGGATTTGGTTATGATCCAATCTTCATTCCTGAGGGTTCAACAAAATCGTACGCTGAAGATTATTCAGCTAAGCAAAAATCATCACATCGTGCTAAAGCATTAAGGGAAATTATTCGCTATGTACAATATCTTGAAAACTAGGATTCTGCCTATTATTTTTAGCGTAAGCATTATTTTAATTGTCTTAATTACAAGTATCAATGTGTGGTCCTTTAATGATCATTACTATCAGAAAATTTATGACACAAATCAAACTGCTCAATCAATGAAAATGAGTAAAGAATCGCTTGATGATGCTACCCAAGTATTATTAGATTACTTAAAGGACAATCGTGATAATCTTGATTTGGTAGTAGAGGTTGATAGTCAGCCAGTTGCGATGTTTAACCAAAAAGAGATTGATCATATGGTTGATGTAAAAAAATTGTATCAAGGGGTATTGTTTATTCGTAGTTTTAGCATTATCACGCTTGTTATAAGTGCTATAAGTCTTATAGTTATGTTAAAGAGAGATAGTGGCTTTTTTGTTTGGCGTGGCTTCAAGTTAACAATAACAACATTCGCAATTCTATTGGCTGTATTAGGAGTTTATATCATTACGGACTTTAATGGTTTTTGGAATCAATTTCATGAAGTATTCTTTACCAATGATTTATGGATTCTTAATCCCAAAACGGATCGTCTCATTAATATGGTGCCACTTAACTTTTTTAATGGATTAGTTAATCGTATCGTTGTATCAATAATAGTTAGTTTAGGAGTTATTACAGGAGGTTTAAGATTATGGAAAAAAAGAACATCCATATAGTGTTATTTGAGCCAGAAATACCTCAAAATACGGGTAATATCATGAGAACATGTATGGCTTGTGATGCAACCTTACATTTAATTGAACCTTTAGGTTTTATTTTAGATGATCGTTCGATGAAACGTGCATCAATGGACTATGCAGACGACTTACGATTAGAAATTCATGATGATTTAGAAAGTTTCTATAAGCAGATGAAAGGTACTTGCTTCTATGTAACACGCTATGGTAAAAAAGCGCATTCAGCGTTTGATTACGCAGCAGTAGAAGGGGACATATACTTAATGTTTGGTAAAGAATCAACGGGTATTCCTTTAGACGTTTTATCAAATCATTTAGCGACTTGTATGCGTATCCCGATGGTTGCACAAGCTCGCTCACTAAATCTAAGCAATTCAGTAGCCATCGTTTCGTATGAAGTTTTGAGACAGTTAGACTTTGAAGGTTTAAGTCAAACGGAGGTTCTTAAAGGTGAGGACTGGTTATTAAAGTAACTGATTTTAAATCACAATAATTGTAATTCAAGCACATTAAGTTATAATAGATTTTATATGAAACCAATGCACGAAGATTAATAAAGGAAAGAGGTTATTGAATGTTATCAAAAGTCATCACATCGGAGGATGCGCCAAAGGCGATTGGTCCTTATTCTCAAGCAATTAAATTAGGCGATTTTGTTTATCTTTCTGGCCAAATTGGGATGGACTTAAACAATGATATTGTTGAAGGTGGCATTAAAGCAGAAACGCTTCAAATTGTCGAAAATATCGTTGCTATTCTATCAGAAATGAATCTAGAACTTCGTCATATTGTTAAAACAACGGTATATCTCAAAGATATGAACCTTTTTGATGATTTTAATGAAATTTATGCAACCTACTTTGCACACCCATATCC
>JAAZDN010000113.1 GCA_012512805.1 Erysipelothrix sp.
CTCTTACACGTAGCTGCAACAGCATACTTCTGGATTGAGTTCATTAAGAAACGGATTAAAAAACATAAGGAACATCAACAAAAACAAGAGATTAAAGAATTAAAGAAGACTCAAAAACAACAGTAAATTTTAAATTTTAAGCACAGGATACATTATCATTGACCCCTGTGTTTTTTATTATGATACATGTTGACTTTGTAATAATGAATGGTATTATATTCATAACGGGCGTGTAATCAAACATGAGCATCAGCCAAGAAGAGATTATTTCTTCTTGGCTTTTTTACGTCCAAAAGGAGGATTTATGATTAAAAGATTGAATATAAATAATTTAAATATACTTAAAAGTAGTGTGATACGATGCAACTTCAACATATAGTATTAAGATTAGTCCTTGTTTGTATCTTTGCGGGCTTTATTGGATATGAGCGTGAACTCAATCAATCACATGCTGGCTTTAAAACACATTTAATTGTTGGTACTAGTCCAACACTTGTGGCCCTCATTCAACAACGTATTGTCCATGATGTGATGGAACTTGCGATTTCTAATCCCCTCTATATTGGAGCTGTACGTGCAGATCCAGGACGATTGATTGCCCAAGTTGTCAGTGGAATTGGATTTCTTGGTGGTGGTGCCATTATTGTTACAAAGCGTAAAGTTTCAGGACTGACGACTGCGGCTTCGATATGGTCAGTTGCGGCACTTGGTATTGCCTTAGGTATGGGATATTATGCGATATCGATTGTTGGATTCATATTCTTAACTCTTACCTTATTTTATGCTAAACGTCTTCAACACCGTTATTACAATAAGAAGGTCAATATTGAATTTATTGGTGGTCAAAATACGGTTGATGAAATTTCAAAACGATTAGGTGATCTACACCTTAATGTTGTTCATCTTAGTTATACGATTCGAATGTTTGGTGATGAGAGAGTCTATTCTAGTATGTTTGAACTGACAGGATCACATGCTATTGAATTCCATATGATCACAACCGCAATGCTTGATAGTAATTCAATAATTAGTATCCGTGAGAATAATTTAGAGTAGTTCTTTAGAAAATATTTGTGGAAGCGTTGACTTATAAATTATGTATGATATCATATGATTTATAAAAGGCGTGTGATTTTGAAAGCATTAGCCGAGTAGTAACCAAAGTTGGTTTCTGCTCGGCTATTTTTTATTGTCAAAGCCTAGAGGGAGAGAATTATGGATATTAAGAAATTAGCACAGGCAATATTGGATCAACTTGGTGGGCAAGACAATATTGTGGATGCAGAAAACTGTATGACACGTGTTCGTGTCAATGTTGTAAATCGAGATCAGGTTGACTTTGATGAACTAAAAGGTATTGATGGCGTTCTTGGTGTGGTTAGTGACGATGGTAATTACATTCAAGTTGTTCTTGGACCTGGGCGTGTTCGTGATGTTATGGATGTCTACAAGGCTGAAGGTATTAAGGAAATCGGCAATGAAGACGACCGTGAAGATTGGGAAATTAATAAAGATAGAATCAAAGGAAATCAAAAACAATCTAAGTTTAAAGATGGTATTCGCGTAATCTCAGATATCTTTACACCAATGATTCCTGCATTTATCGCATCAGGGGTTGCGAATGGACTTGGACGACTCATTAAGATTTTAATGAAGGCTGAGTATATTCCTACAACGCCACTTACAGAAGTCCTTCAAACCTTAGTTGTCTTAATTGGTTCTGGATTCTTAGCTTACTTAGTGATCTTTACGGGTGTGAATGCCGCGAAAGAATTCAAACTTAACCCAATGCTTGGTGGTATGATCGGTGCCGCAGCAATTGATAAGAACATTAACGTATTATCTGATTTACTTGGTTGGTTTAATGAAACAACGCCAAATGATTCGATCTTATCATCAGGAGCTGGTGGTGTTATTGGAGTTATCGTCGGTGTTTGGATTTTAGCAAAAGTTGAAAAATGGGTACATAAGAAAATGCCAGCTGTCTTGGATATTTCTATGACGCCAATTGTCTCAATGATTATTGCAATGCCAATCTTCGCATTACTTGTAATGCCAGTCACAGGATTTGTTTCAGTTCAATTAGCAAACTTCATTGGCTTATTTGTAGATTCAAATAACATTGTTGTAAGTGTACTTACAGGATATGTCTTAGCAGCTACATTCTTACCACTCGTCTTACTTGGTTTACATCGTGGATTAACACCAATCTATACCTTACAAATTGAAAAATTTGGATTTACAAAACTATTCCCTGCAGTTGCTATGGCAGGTGCTGGACAAGTTGGTGCTTCATTTGCGCTATACTTAAAAGCAAAACGCTTAAACAATAAGAAGATGACCTCTGTTATTGCGGGAGCTGTTCCAGCAGGAATCCTTGGAATTGGAGAACCATTAATTTATGGGGTTACACTTCCACTTGTTAAACCATTTATTACAGCTGGTTTAGGAGCAGGATTTGGTGGAGCTTATGTTATGTTAATGGGTGTTGGATCAACTGCCTTTAGTCCATCAGGAGTCTTAGCAGCGACACATGTTTTACCACAATTTATCTTACATTATTTAATTGGTATTCTCATTTCATACATTGCAGCAGCAATCATTACTTACATCTTCATTTCAGATGAACTTGTAGAATCATATTAAATATTAATCTTGCTGAAGCACTTCTAGATCATAGAAGTGCTTCACTTTGTTGTTTATACATTAGTTTACTAAGAGGTATAAACAAAATAATGTTACCTCTATAGCTTGTAAATTTGGTAAACTATAGGTAAGAAAACTAAAGATCAGGAGGATGAAAGATGAGCTTAAATAATGAGCAAATAGCTGAGAAAATTATTCATTTATGCGGTGGTGTTGAAAATATTAAAAACAACTCTACATGTATGACTCGCCTGCATATTCGCTATTATGATCATGAATTCATCAACATCAAAGCGATACAACAGTTAGACTCTGTTTTTGGCGTTGTTGACGGTGATACCATTCAAATTATTTTTGGACCAGGTAAGGTCACAAACATTGGTAATTCTATATCTGAAATAACGCGTATTCCCTTAGCTCTTGAATCAGAAGTGGAAGAAGTTGAAGAGAGTCTTCCATCAAAAACACTTAAATTTCAACCTTCGCGGTTGAGTCATGTTCAAGCCTTCTTCAAACATTTCGCCAATATCTTCTTGCCCGTCTTACCAGGAATAGCAGGAGCTGGACTTATCAATGGTGTTACACGCGCCATCAATACCTATACGAATAATGCCTACGTTGGGATATGGTGGTATGCCCTTATTATGACAATGGGATGGGCATTGTTTATGTATCTTCCAATCTTTGTTGGGATGAATGCAGCAAAAGAATTCAAAGGGACACCGATACTAGGAGGTATTGGTGGAGCCTTATCGGTAACTCATATTGATATGCCCCTATTAGACATTATTAATGGAAAAGAGATTCTCTTGCCAATCACACACGCACCGTATAATTATGCGGTTGGTGGTATTTTAGCAGCTGTTATAACGGGTATTGCCTTTGCCTATATCGAGCGAGCAGTCCGTAAGTTTGTTCCACAAATCATTGACATGTTTGTAACCCCCTTACTGACGATCATCATTGGTGGCTTTCTTTCAGTACTCGTCTTTCAATATCTCGGATCCGTCTTGACTGATTTCATTTATATAAGTACGGAATTTATCTTTAATCAGCTCGGTATATTTGGTGGATTTATTCTCTCTGCCATTCAATTACCACTTGTATCACTGGGACTTCATCGTGTCTTTATTCCCTTACATGCGATTTTAAGTGATCCAGCTGGCAAAACAGCAGGTATTAATTATTTACTGCCAATTCTTATGGTCGCTGGTGGTGGACAGGTAGGTGCTGCCTTAGCGCTCTATGTCCGGACGAGTAATACTCGACTTAAAAAATCAATCATCGCAACAATTCCTGCAGGAATTCTTGGTATTGGTGAGCCGCTTATGTACGCTGTGACGATGCCACTCTTAAGACCTTTCATTACTGCTTGTATTGGTTCTGGTTTTGGTGGAATGATGATTGTTCTACTAAAGGTTGGAGCCATTTCACAGGGTGTCTCTGGTATTATGGCTCCACTCATTATGGCTAGTGGTTCACGCTTACCCTTTATCATTGGACTACTCTTTGCCTATGCAGGTGGATTTATGATTACATATTTATTTGGCTATGACGAATCCATGGTCAACGAAGTTTTTATAGAAGGAAGTGAAGAACAATATGTTTGACTTACATATGCACACAAACCTTAGTGATGGAGCACTAAGTGTTGAACAATTACTTGAGAGAATTAAAGAGAACAACATTCAACCCTTTTCAATTACTGATCATAATCATGCTTTAGCCTATGATTATATCAAGGAGGATATTCCTTATCTTATCAAAGGTGTTGAACTTACAACGTCTTTTGAAGGGACAATCATTGAAATACTTGGCTATCATATTGAGCCTTATATTATTAATGACTGGTATCATGAATTCTATTCTGATACGAATCTGATTGCGAATGAGACAATGTTGTTTAACGATCTTAAGTACCTTGCAAATCAACTTGGTTATCCAATTCCAGAGCATTTAGAAATGGAGACCATTGTAAAAGGTATATCAAAAAAAACAATCTATGCTTATCTAAAGGAACACTATCCAGCATAC
>JAAZDN010000114.1 GCA_012512805.1 Erysipelothrix sp.
TCGATGGTCAACGTATAAACCTTTCTGTCAAAGAGTTTGAACTATTGTTGTATTTTGCCAAGAATCTTCAGAAAGTATTGTCACGGGAAATGATTTTAGAGGCCGTGTGGGATAGTAATTTTGATGGGGATGATCGTACGGTAGATACTCATGTTAAGCTTTTGCGACAAAGTTTAGGATCAAAAAGAGAGTATATTAAGACATTAAGAGGAGTTGGGTACAAATTTGAAGCAGATATTTAAGGGAATTAGACTTCGTGTATTTGTGATTATGGCCTTTTTTGCGCTTGGTCTATTAGCGTTACTTTATAGTCTTCAAATTTCTTTACTTCCAACCTATTATCAAAACCAAGTATTTCAACGTGTTGAAGGCTTATCAAACAAAGTGGTTACACTTATCAATGCCGATAATCAAGAAGATATCGATTTTGGAAACATGTATAACAGCTTGTTGGGAGATGTTAAATCAAATAATATATGCTTGTATATTTTTAACTCTGCTAATGTGATAGAAGTAGAAATTAATACGATGGGCTCTCAGTGCTATCTAGATTATTTGATTTCACCAATGCGTACGGCTAGCAATGAGCCCTTACCAATTATTAGTCAGTATACTAACCTTGCACGTGATTCAGAATCATCAAATTATTATTTTACTGTTCAACCCAATGACTTAATGGTTTCTCAGATTTTTTATGGGCAGGAAATGACTGTATCGGATATACCGTATTACTTATTTATTAATACACCCTATGAACTCTTAGACTCGACAGTTGATACATTGAAAGACCAATTTATGTTTGTATCAATGATTGTATTCGCACTCTCAAGTATTATTGCCTTCTTGATAAGTATGATATTGTCGCAGCCACTTACGCAAATGAGTAAAGAAGCCAATAAATTAGCACTTGGGAATATGGATGTTCATTTCCCACATGGTGGATATACGGAAATTGATACATTGGCAGATACGCTTAATTACGCAACCGAAGAAATTAAGAAAACGGATAACCTACGTACTGATTTACTAGCGAACATTTCACACGATATTAGAACCCCATTAACAATGATTTCTGCGTACACTGAGATGATTCAAGATATTTCCAAAGATGATCCTGAAAAGATGCAAGAGCATCTGTCAGTAATTATGCGTGAAGTCGAAAATATGAATGCACTCTTGGCCGATATGATGACCCTCTCACAGGTCCAATCTAACACGACTCGCCTTAATATAACTGAGTTTGATGTGGTGACATTAACTAAATCAGTGATTCAGAGTTTTCAACCTTCAATTGAACAAAATCGTATTCAACTAAATCTTGAAAGTGTTGATAAGGCGATGGTGAGTAGCGATGAAATTAAGTCTCGACAAATTATCACCAACTATTTAACCAATGCAATGAAACATGTAGGGGATGATCGTTTAATTACCATTCGTATTTTTACAATCTATGAAATTGGTTATGTTAGGGTTGAAGTGATTGATCAAGGTTCGGGAATTTCTAAAGAAGACCTAAAACACATTTGGGACCGTTATTTCAAAACCAATCGTAACAATCAACGTTCGAAAGAGGGAACAGGTCTAGGTCTTGCAATTACAAAAGCAATTTGTGAGCGTATAGGACTGCCATATGGTGTTATTAGTGAACCATATCATGGTTCAACATTCTATGTTGAATTCCCACTGGTCCAAAAGACGATTTTTGATAAAGAGATTGATTACAATTAAACTAAAACAAGAGATATTTAGACTTTACAACCTAATATATTATGTTATAATTAGAAAGCTTATTGTGAGCGGAGACGTGTTGTACATCGTACAACCGCACATCGACTGGTTTTAAAGAGAGAAATCCACCAGTCTTGGCGAGTCTGACA
>JAAZDN010000115.1 GCA_012512805.1 Erysipelothrix sp.
CTTGCGATGGTCATTGGCAGCCAAATAGGAAATGTCTTTGCATGTAAGTTTGATCGATTATCTGTCTTTAAGATGTCCATCAGTAAGGCGATGAAATTTGCGGTACTTAGTGAAATTATTATTGCGCTACTTATCTTCAATGTCCCACTTTTACACGATGTCTTTGGCGTCATGCCAATTCGAATGGAACATCTCATCATAATTTTCTTGGCACCATTTGGGCTCTTAGCACTTGAAGAAATGAGAAAACTTATTGTGAGAAAAGTGTTAACGAAGTAATTACTCACGGATAAAAAGGTTATTGGGTACTATCTTTAAATGTAAAAAGGTGGGTTGTATCTTAATAGTCATTTTAAGACAAACTGTATTGACAATGAGAATTTCTGAATATACAATTGAGGTGTAAAAAGTTTAGTTTATTGAGTTTATAGATGATCTCAGAAGGAACGTCACTTATTTGAGCAGACCCTGACAAAAAAACACTACTATTTAATTTAACTTTTAGGAAGTACTGCATCATAGTACTTCCTTTTTAAAACAATAACTATAAATAAAGGATATACACACCTTCTTGTTGGTAAAACTCTTAAAAATATATTTTCTTATTAAAGTCAAAAAAACTGTATGTTCTAACGTATTCGTACGTTTCATACAGTTTTTCATAATGATTGTTTTATAACTTAAAACAGTGTTTTAGCTAATGCTTCAGCTTCTGACTTTGCATTCTGTAGTGATAATTTTGAGTCATAGCCTTGAATATCCATTCCATCTGCCGAAATAGCATGGAAGTGGTCTACACCAAAGAATGTTGAGATATGGCGTAGATAGGGAAGGGCTTGTTCACTAGGACTGTCTGTATATACGCCACCACGTGTCGTTAAGTAAACAAGGTGTTTCGCATTACACATTCCTATAAGACCATCTGGTGTTGATTTAAAGGTGATTTGATCGACAGCACAGGCTTCAATGTAAAGTTTTAAAAGAGCGGGGAAACTCAGATCCCAAAAAGGTGCTGCGATCACAATGGCATCTGCCGCAACCAATTGATGGGCTAAATCAAAACGTGGATGATGATAGTTTTTTGCTGTTAATAATTGTTCACGCTCTTCAAAGTGTTCACCTATTAAAGGCTTTAAATCCAGTTTTGTTAATTTCAATGTTGTGACTTCATATGTTTCACTGACATTGTTTAAAAAACTTTGGGCAAGTTGTTGTGTTCGTGATGCTTCATCTCTGATACAACAGTCAATATATAGTAGTGTTTTCATTGTGATCCTCCAGTGTTTATTTATAGTTTAAGGATAACATGTGTGTAAGGTGAGACCAAGCACTTATGCGTATTTTGATAAACAATGTAATAATACACATATGCATGTAGTGTATGTGTAAATTATGCCATTTTCAAAAAATCAGATGTAATCGATTGAGCCTGCACGATATCCTTGGCAGGTCCACTGTACATAATCTCTCCACCACGCTTACCAGCTTCTGGTCCAAGATCAATGATCCAATCTGCGTATTTCATCACCTCAGTATTGTGTTCAATGACAATGACGCTACTGCCATTGTTGGCAAGTTGATTTAATATACTTAAAAGGTCTTGAACGTTGGCCATATGTAATCCCGTTGTGGGCTCATCAAGAATGTAGATGTTGCCTTTTTTATGCAGTTCACTGGCCAGTTTAATGCGTTGACACTCACCACCTGAGAGGGTGTCCATCATTTGTCCTAGGGCTAAGTATCCAAGTCCAACCTCTTCTAAGGTTTGAAGAATCTTACTGATTTTCTTATTTTCAAAGAAGACCATTGCTTCACTCACCGTCATTTTAAGTATTTCTACAATATTGTATGTTCCGAGCTTATACTGGAGTACTTCTTTTTTATACTGGTTACCATCACAGTGTGTACAGACAGATTTAACGCCAGCCATAAAGGCGAGTTCGACGACCGTATAGCCCTTACCCTTACAGTTCTCACAGGCACCTTCTGAATTAAAACTAAAGAGGGATTTTTTGACATCATGTTTCTTCGCGTAAAGATCACGAATAATGTCCATGATTTTTGTATAGGTTGCTAAGTTGGAACGACTTGATTTATGGAGGGCACTCTGATCAATAATAATGGATTCTGGATAGTGCTTAACAAACTCATTAAAAATAAGTGAACTCTTACCTGATCCCGCAACGCCACTTATTACTGTGAACAGTCCCTTAGGAATATCAACATTGATGTTTTTAAGATTGTTAGAAGTGGCATTTGAAAGTGTGAAGAAATCTTTTGC
>JAAZDN010000116.1 GCA_012512805.1 Erysipelothrix sp.
CGACCTGATGAGGAAGTTGTTCATCAATTTGTTTTAAAATGTGATTGATCTCAGTATCACCGAGTATAATCATTTCCGTATATTTTTCATGGTTAATGCGACTCACCGACTCAAAGGAATGTGAGAAGGGGCCATGTCCCAAATCATGAAGTAAGGCTGCTAAAAGGGTAACGGTTTGATCATACTGTGTAACCAGATTGTTTAGTCCTTTGACCTCATTAAAAAGGCGTCGGGTAATTTCATAGACACCAAGTGAATGTGAAAAACGAGAGTGTTCAGCAGTTTGGTAAACCTGATGAGACGCTCCCAGTTGTTTTATACGACGTAGCCTTTGAAACTCTTTGGAATTGATTGCATCCCAAATGACTTGATCATAAATATTAATGTATCCATGAATTGGATCACGAAAGACACGATGTTGAATTTTACGAAACATGGTTTGACCACCTTACTAATGACTATTGATTATCTTCACTTGCTTCATTATTTTCACTTGGCTTATCCTTTTTAGAAGGCAGTCTAAACACTTGTTCACCCTCTTTAGTAATTGAATATTCACCCCGTGCATATGATTTTATATAGTTTGGATCCTCAAGTTTTTCCTTACGTTCTTGAAGATCACGTTTTTCATTTTCAATCGTTAATAGTTTTTCTTGGACCGCTTTTAAATCACTCGTTAAACTTATCGTTGTCATTACTTCTTGGAAGACACTATAAAGAAGCAGACCTGAAATTACAAAGAGTCCTAAGCTAATGATAATGCGGGCTGTATTTCTTTTTTTCTTGACCTTTTTTACTGCCATGAAATCACTCACTTTCAATCAATTGATACATCATTTCAAGATCATCTTTTTTAACATGATCCTTTAATTGTAACACCTGAAAACGCCGTGTGTTATTTTTAAATGTTATGTCAATTATATCATTAATTTCTAAATTTGTAGATGGCTTCGCGATACGTTCGTTCACAAGAATACGTCCGGCATCGGCCAAATCTTTCGCAATTGCACGACGCTTTACAAGTCGTGTTACCTTTAAAAATTTATCCAAGCGCATATTATATTTCCCTTAAGAGTAATTGCTCAAAGAGTTTAATCGCAGACATTTGCTTTTCATCAATTTTCGCCAACTGTTTAAAGATAATAAAGACACCTAAAATCGCACCATCTTTAATGATGGGATGACTGTATCCAGCTCGTGTTTCACTTATGTCAGAAAACAATTGGACATCGTTAAACGAGTTAGGATGAAACTCAGAGAGAATGTTCTCAAAGGCCGTTGTAATCTTTGCGACAATTGGTTCATCCTCATGAATATCAATGAACTCATTATTATAATAAAAGAGAATATCTGTTTCTAAAACTTCATATAAAACCTCACACATTGCGTACAGCTGTTGTGCTTGTTTTTGAATGATTGAAAATTTTTGTAAGATTATTTTATCATCCTCAACATATATATCAAAACTATCGCCGGCTTTGATTTTAAAATGATCACGAACATCCCGGGGGATGACGATTCGTCCTAAATCATCAATTCTACGTTTAATTCCTGTTGGTTGCATCAAATCACCTCTCAATGTTTAACTTTTCTAGTATGTCCATTATATCATTTATCCAATTAAGACGTCTTTTTATCCTAATGCTAATGCGATCATTTTTATAGAGAATCTTTATATCACGATTAATTTTAGAGATATCACTGAATAATTTAATCCCATCAATTTCACTTGAGAAACGGGTTGTAAAGATAATTTCTGATGTATCATTGATTTCTCGATAGCCGTGGATTACTTTATGATTTAAAAGAATTTCTAAACGTTTTTTCTCAAACAATAGATCTACATCCTTCGGTAAGCGACCATAAATATCAGTGACCTCATTGTATAAAACTGTTAACTCCTTAAATGATGTTTGACGATCAATATCTTGATACAGGCTAATCTTATCATCATCAAAGGTTGTGAACTTCTCAGGAATATGGCCTGGAGCATTAATGAGAATCCTATCTTCCTCAATAACCTTAGGTATCACTTTACCCTGAGCCTCTGCAACCGCCTCATTCAACATCTCAATGTACATATCAATACCAACCGTATCAATAAATCCACTCTGTTGTGGACCTAACATTTCACCCGCACCGCGAATTGTTAAGTCACGCATTGCGATCTTATATCCACTACCCAGTTCTGTAAACTCTTTAATTGTATTCAAACGTTTCGCCGCAATCTCACTGATGTTCTTATGATAAGAATACATCAGATAGGCATAAGCCACCTGATCACTACGTCCAACACGACCTCGAATTTGATACAGTTGGGACAGTCCAAAGGTATCCGCATTATCAATAATAATTGTATTTGCATTTGGTATATCAATACCGGTCTCAATGATCGTTGTACAGACTAAAACATTGATTTCATTGTTATTAAAGGCAATCATAATATCTTCAATGTCTTCACGAGCCATCTGCCCATTAACAATACCAACACGACTGTCCTTAACATCACGTTCAATCTGAGCTGCGATAAGTGGTAAATTACTCACATTATTATGTAAGTAAAAGGCTTGCCCACCTCGAGCTAACTCACGCATGATGACCTGATTTACGGTGTTCACATTTTTCTCAATGACATAGGTTTGAACCGGTTTACGATTTTTAGGAGCCTGACGTAAGGTTGACATTTGACGTACACCAACGAGTGACATTTGCAGTGTACGAGGAATTGGAGTCGCACTCAGTGAGAGGACCTCAACATTTTGTTTCATCTCTTTAATGATTTCCTTATGTTCAACACCAAAGCGTTGTTCCTCATCAATAATTAAAAGTCCCAAGTCTGAATACTTAATATCTTTTGATAAGAGACGGTGGGTTCCAATAATAATATCAATCTTACCCTCTCGGACATCATGTATGACTTCTTTAACCTTTGATGGGGGTACAAAGCGATTTAAAAGTCCAATATTAATCGGAACATTTCTAAATCGTTGTTTAAAACTTTCATAATGTTGGGCAGCTAAGATCGTCGTAGGAGCTAAAAAGGCAACCTGCTTGTTGTTCATGACCGCTAAGAAAGCCGCGCGCATACTCACTTCCGTCTTACCAAAGCCAACATCTCCAATGAGTAAACGATCCATAGCATGTTCACTCTGCATATCGGATAAAATTTCAGATGTTGCGACCACTTGATCTTCAGTCAGTTCAAATTCAACATCTTGGTTAAATTCTTTCTGTAAGTCTTCATCCATTTCATATTTAAAACCATTTGCCAGACTTCGATTACTGTATATTTCAACCAAGCGTCCCGCAAGCTCTGCGACAGACTCTGATACCTTAGCCTTTGTCTTTTGCCATTCATCCGTTCCGAGTTTATTTAGCTTTGGGGCGACACCATCACGTGAGACAAACTTGCGAACCAAACTAAATTGATGCAAAGGTACGTGTAGTGAATCATCATTACGATACATGATCTTTAGAAAGTCACGCTTGTATCCTTGAATTTCACGGGTTTCAATACCGATGTAGCGGCCAACACCATAAATGTTATGGACAACATAATCACCATGTTCAAGTTCAGAGTAGGTGTTTAATTGTTGAGACTTACGGAATTTTGATGAGAAGCGTGTAACATTAATCCGTGTATTAAACAGTTCATAGTTCGTAAAGACTGACGTATTCATATACGTAAAGCCACGAAGCATGCCTTCTTTAATAAAACTAATTCCCGGTGTATCACTCACTTCATTTGAAAAGCTTTGATTGACTTCTAAGAGTGCGCGTTCAACCGTCTTACGTTCAGCAGTACTGATCGATAAGAGGACACGACTGTGCTCACTTTGTTTGATGATTTCTTCAATGACATAGTTGAACTGTTGAATGGGGATATCCATTTCATGAATTTTAGCATAATCACTACTTTGTCCAATGATGTTTTTAATTTCAACAATCTCATGTTTTGCCTTTAAATGTTCAACACTATTCCATAAACTTAAAATAAGTGGGAGTTTCCCATTATCATACAGTTCGAGGGCATAGTCCGCAACTTCAGCATTTAAAAGCTGTTCATTCGCTCTGATTGTTTCATAATCACTCATCATAATGAGGCCATCACTTACATAGTCTAAAAGACTTGTGGACTTTTTTAAGTAGGCATAGTAATGATAGAGTTCTGATGTTGGGATGTGTTTTTCTAAGTATTCAATGTGATGCGATGTATTGTAGTTGAGTTCGGTAATCTTATCATGTTGTGTATTCTTATCAAGTTCAGTCTTTATTTTATCAACAATGTGTTTCACTTCTTCATCACTAAAGAGAATATCGCTGGCTCCTATTATGCTGACGTGATTGAGTTGTGTTTTTGTTAGTTGTGTTTCGATGTCAAAGAAGCGAATGCTTTCGACTTCTCGATCAAAGAACTCAATACGAACGGGATAGTCATAGTTGATTGAAAAGATATCGACAATTTCACCGCGTATCGCAAAGGTTAGTGGTTGATCCACTCGTTTTGTTTGTTGATAGCCGGCTTTAATGAGTCGTGCTTGTAGCCCCTTATAATCACTCTCTTCATTCACCGTAAAGTGTATCGTATTCTCTTTGAAGGTTTCTATGCTTGGTAAATAGCGAAGTAGGGCTGCAGTGTGTGTTACTACAATTCCAACATCTTTTTGTGCAAGCATGCTTAAAATCGCTAAGCGGTTGGCACGAAACTCGGGGGATGAGGCGATACTTTCAATCCGTTTACTTTCCTCACTCATGAAGATATAAACATCATCAATGAGATGGGATAGTTGCTCATACAATTGCTCAGCGTGATAGAGATTATCTTTTACAATAATCATTTGTTGTTTGTTTTCATTAAAGGTTGTCGCAATACTTAAGGCTTCCTCAACAATAGAATGTATAGATGTTGTTTCTTTTGCTTGTAAGTTTAATACAACAGGGTAGTCCTTTAAGAGTTCAAAGATATGTTTCATAGTTCTAGTTGTGCTTACTCATAAAGTCACTGAATGAGAGACTGACAAAGTCTTCCGCGACACTTTCAAATTGAACAAAGACATCATCTAATATTTTTAAGTCACTCTTACTGAATTTTCCAAGGACAAAGTTTACACGATCGATCTGATCATCATTTCCAATTCCAATTCTAAATTGCTTAAATTCACTGTTTTTTAAATGACTTGTAATGTTTTTAATACCGTTGTGTCCGCCTCCACTACCTTTCGTTCTCACACGAATTTTTCCTAAAGGAAGGGCAAGATCATCATAAACAATAAGGATGTCTTCTTGAGCAATATTAAAGTATTGCATCATTGAACTGACGGCATTACCAGAGAGATTCACAAATGTCTCTGGTTTCATGATGATTACTTTTTCATTTTTGATGCGGATGGTAGTGTACACACTATTAAATTTCTTTTCACTAAAGGATGCATTGTGGTGTGCTGCTAAAGCATCCAGTGCCATAAAACCAACGTTATGACGGGTCTTATCGTATTGTTTACCCGGATTACCAATTCCAACGATTAATTTCATCTTTACCTCCTAAAATAGTAAAGAAGGCCTGAGCCTTCTTAGTTTTCTTCATTTTCAACGTATTTAACAATAAGGCG